>JANPLP010000094.1:0-4018 GCA_031426595.1 Planctomycetia bacterium
GATGTTAGGCTGGCTCAACGACCATACAAGCGACGTGTTCGTCGTCTGCACGGCCAATGACGTGAGCCGACTGCCGCCAGAGTTTGCGCGGGCCGAACGGTTCGATGGCATCTTCATGCTCGATCTGCCGGGTCAAGCCGAACGCGACACGATCTGGGAGTTGTACATGCGGCATTACGAACTGGATCAATCGCAAAAGCGGCCAGCTGACACTGACTGGACGGGGGCCGAGATCAAGAGTTGCTGTCGGTTGGCGGCGTTGCTCGATCTGCCGTTGATCCAGGCCGCCCAGAACGTCGTGCCTGTCGCGGTGACGGCGGCGGAAGCGGTGAATAAGCTGCGGACCTGGGCCTCTGGTCGCTGCTTGAGTGCTGAGCAGCCGGGGATTTACCGCTCGGCGGTAAGCAAGCCCCGGCGGAATGTTACGCGGGATAAAATCGACCCGTTGCAGAACTGAGCCCAGCTGCTGCCGTTGCCCGTGGTGCTTGAGTCATAGGGCAGCGGTTTTGTGTGGCTAGCAAGCATCGCTGGCAATCGCCTTTCGCGGCTTGGTCGAATATCCTGGCGCTTCGTAAACCAGCGAGTATATTTAAGTCAGCAATTTCAACCGTTCACCACCGCCACATTGAACTGACCTCAACAATCACTTCATTTATGACGCCATTCATCAGGCACTTGACAAATTTTATCATCGACAATCACGCTAATCGCACGACAAATGAGTTATACGCAATGATCTTCTTCGCGGAAGTATCTTCCCCTTTCGTCCAATAAGGTCGGTATGAGACCGTATCTCCCTGCCATGCTCCCCGCGGCTCTGCTCGCCATCTGGGTGGCGATTGGCACGAATTCCATCCCCGCCGCCGAACCGCAACCGACCGGCGAGCAGCTCGAATTCTTTGAAAAAGAGGTCCGTCCCCTGCTGGTAGAGCACTGTTACTCATGCCATAGCTCGCAGGCGAAAAAGATTCAGGCCGGCTTGTTATTGGATAGCCGGGCTGGACTACTGAAGGGAGGCGATTCCGGCGCGGCGATTATCCCTGGAGACACCGAGGGAAGTCTGTTCATCGAAGCCGTGCGTTACGCCGGCAGCGAGATGCCGCCCATGGGAAAATTGCCAGCCAAAGATATTCAGACACTCGAGCGTTGGGTGAAAAATAGGCGCTCCTTGGCCGGACGAAGCTGCACCCACAGCCAGCGTTGCGCGGCCGGTCTTCGATCTGCAACAGCGCAAAAAAGACCACTGGGTTTGGCAACCCGTTCAATCGCCAGCGATTCCCCGCGTGGCCGCACGTGATTAGCCGCGCAATGAGATAGACCATTTCATTCTTGCGCGGCTGGAATCTGCAGCGTTGCAACCTGCGGCGCACGCGGACAAAGCGGCACTTCTGCGGCGGTTGTATTTCGATCTCCTTGGCTTGCCCCCCACGCCGGAACAGGCGGAAAAATACTTGGGTGACAACTCACCGCAAGCAACCGAGCGCTTGGTCGATGAGTTGCTCGCATCGCCGCACTTTGGCGAGCGCTGGGGACGGCATTGGCTCGACTTGGTGCGCTACGCCGAATCCCGCGGCCATGAATTTGACAACGATGCGCCCAACGCCTTCGAGTATCGCGATTACATCATTCGAGCTCTCAATGCGGACGTCCCCTACGACCAGTTGGTGCGGGAACATATCGCTGGCGATTTGCTAAGCCAACCACGGCTGCATCCTACAGAGGGATTCAACGAATCGATCCTTGGGACTGGGTTTTGGTTTTTGGGCGAGTGGGTCCATTCCCAAGTTGACATCCGCAAAGATGAAGCGGATCGCTTTGACAACATGCTCGATGTGATGTCCAAGACATTCTTGGGTGTGACGGTGTCGTGTGCCCGTTGTCACGATCACAAGTTCGATGCCATCTCGACGGCGGATTACTATGCGGTGTCCGGTTTTCTCGAAGGGAGCGACAATCGTCAGGTGCGATTCGAAGCGCTCGAACACAATGCGCGCCTCCCAGAAGAACTCGCCGCGGTGGATGCGAAGTACCAACAAAAGGTTGCCGCGGGTCTCGCTGCGAAAGGAGTGACGCCGCCGCAACCGGAACCAATCCCAGCCGACATTGCCCCGTTGGTCGTAGTGGATTTTGACACGCTTGAGCCGCAGGAATATCGCCAAGACGGCAACATTTTCGGCAAGCAACCTCGCCGCAGCGGGACGTCTTATCTGGAATCCAAGGAGGGTAAAGCGACATTGCACTTTGCTCCTCACACCGCTGCCGTGAGCGATCCCTTTTGGGACGGACTGCAATCGGTCGAGGAAAAAGGAGTGCAGGATCGCAGTAAGCTGGCCAAGTTACCACGCAGCGGGCGAACGCTGCGAACGCCAACGTTCACGCTCACCAGCGGCGATGTTGCCTGTCAGGTGAGCGGGGCGGGTCATGTTGTCGCTTGTGTCGATTCGCATCGGTTGATCGCCGGCCCCCTGCATGACCAAACCGTCAAAGCCATCGGTCCGCAAGACAAGTGGGTAGAACTGGATCTGCGCCGCTACATCGGTCATCGAGTTCATTTGGAGTTCAATCCGGCGGCCAATGCTCAACTCGAAGTTTCGCTCATCGTACAAGGCGCGTCCCGCTCCGTCCGCGACCAATTGAGTCAGCGGCAAGCGGCGGCGGCGGGAGGGATTTCTGCTGGCAATGAAGACCAGATTGAGTGTGGCGGACCATCGTCGTGTCATTCAAATTCGACCCAACAAGAGTTACGCCGGATATTTCGCTAAATACAATTTTTTGAGATGCTAGTGCGTAAGCCCAATTCAATTTATCCGGCAGCCAAATGTGCAGTGTGTACATGGCAATTAAAGGAGGGCTTTATGAAAGGCAATTAATTGTGGTTGCGCAAGGTTTTTTGTCCGAATGCACGAGGCACAAACAACGGGTCGGCAGAGAGGTTTAAAAAGAATATTATTTTCGCAAGCATTTTTGTTGACTTAATTTCACCCATGAACATAATGCGGAGTATTAAGAGGGAACTTATACGGATTTTTTGGGAAATTCAGGCGGAGCTTTGTACTGCTCGTTCTGAGTTAGAAAAACAGCCGTGACACTGAGGGACATGGGAGAGTCAGGGGCTTTGTAAGCCGCTTGTTTTGTGGGAATTTACGCATCATTTTAGGGATTGATGCGTAGGAGTACGGGGATTTCAGGGATTCAGATAACGCGTTTGTGCGCTGATCACGCAGTTTACGCATTCATTTTGTAATTAGGACCGATTTTCTATGTTGCATCGTACTCTTCGTGCATTGCGTGCTCGTTTTCAGCGTCGCGCGGTTCTGTCCGCGATTGTTGCGGGTTGCTTGGGACTTGCCTCAGTGCCAGCCAATGCCCAGTTGACCTGGGATGGCGGGATCACCGCGGGTGTCACCTTGGGTGGCAACGGGACATGGGACAATTCCACGACCGCAAGTTGGTGGGACGGTGTCGGTCCGTTGAACAATGCTTGGAATGTCGGAAATCCGTTGCTGGCCGCAACTTTCGGCGGAACCGCGGGCACAGTCACCGTGGCTGGACCGGTGACGGCCAATAGCCTGACTTTTGGCGTCAACGGCTATATTCTCACTGGCACGGGTTTGACGCTGGGGAGTGCGACACCGACGATCACGGTGACTAACCTCGGCGAGACCGCAACGATCAATACGGTTCTCAGTGGAACAAGCGGTTTAACAAAAAACGGTGCTGGAAGATTGGCGTTGGGTGGCAATAACGGCGCAACGCTCTCGGGTGCGATCAATGTCAATGCCGGAACTTTGGCGGCGAGCGTTACCAGCACGAGCAATCCGTTTGGTACCGGGGCGATCAATCTCAACGGCTCGATCCTCGAGCTAACGCCAGTTGCGAATGTCGCCACTGCAGGGCTATCCGGCCGCAATTTCGCCTCAGGAACGGTTAGCGATACAGCGCGTATCGATTTTACCCAAACGGCGACTGGCATCCGCACAAACGCCACGATCGACACGGCCAGCTTAGTCGATCTTCC
>JANPLP010000095.1:0-6368 GCA_031426595.1 Planctomycetia bacterium
GGCCGGAACAAGCGTAGCGCAGTTCCGGCTCTTCGCCTAATGCATAACAACCACCGCAAATGCTTCCAAGAGGTCACAATGCCGGAACCTCGCGTTGCTTGTTTCGGCCTACGAAAGAACGCGTTGACTCCCCTCACCCTGTTGCTGGGAGAGGGGAGCAAGCTAGAGGATCAGTAGCCGACGATCTGCCAACTACGCTGCCGCTGACTTCAGAAAACCTTCTAGGTGCTTGGCTCGCACTGGGTTCTGCATTTTCTGAACAGCCTTGGCTTCGATCTGTCGAACGCGTTCGCGAGTCACTTTGAAAATGCGACCGACTTCCTCGAGCGTATACGAATAACCGTCGACCAGACCGTAACGCAAGCGAATGATCTCACGCTCGCGGAAGGTCAGCGACTTGAGCAATTGCTCGATCTTGTCCTTCAGCAAACCGTTGCCCGCATTGCGAATAGGATTGTCGTTCGTGTCATCTTCGATGAACTCGCCAAAGCTGTTGTCTTCCCCTTCGCCGACTGGACGATCAAGGCTGATCGGATGACGACCGATGTCCAGCACGCGACGCACTTCTTCCAACGGCAAATCGGTTTGCTCAGCGATCTCTTCGGTACTCGGTTCGCGTCGCAGTGTTTGCGTCAGTTGCTTCTGTATATTGCGCAAGCGACTAAGGACGTCGATCATGTGAACAGGAATTCGAATCGTACGAGCCTGATCAGCAATGGCTCGCGTGATCGCTTGACGAATCCACCATGTTGCATAAGTCGAGAACTTGAACCCGCGTCGATACTCGTACTTGTCCACTGCGCGCATCAAGCCAGTGTTGCCTTCTTGGATCAAATCCAAAAAGCTCATTCCTCGGTTGCGATACTTCTTGGCAATCGAAACCACCAAGCGCAGGTTACCTTGGGACAATTCTCGCTTAACCGCTTCGAAGTCAGCGAAGTGCTTGCGGAACTCGGCACAGCGACTGCGCAAACTTCGAGGACTTTCTTGGGTCGTCACAATCAGTTGTCGTAATTCATTCCGCAGACGTTCACACTCCGGCGCAGACATCGGATCCGCTTGCAACTCGGCAATGCGCATCTGAAGTGCATCCATACGATTGGAGAACTGTTCCAACTGACGCATATTCGGTGTCACGCGCCGCGATCGTAGACTAAGCTCTTCAGCCAACACGACACACTTATCGCGTAGTCGAACGAACTGACGAATCAGTTGTTTTTTCGTCGACTCATCGGTGCTCTTACGAACAATCTGAAGGAAGATTGCGCGCTTGCGAGCGATCAGAGTATTGAGCGTCTTGAGATTATGCGGCATACGCGCCGACACTTGCTCTTTGGTTAAGCGTTCGGTCAATGAAACTTTAATCGTCCGATCGAACGGCAATTGTCCCTTATGAACGCGATTGAGGATCTCGACCGTTGTTCGCAACGCATAATCATTGCTCAGCAGCGATCTGCGAAAACGCTTGCGAGTAATTTCGATTTTTTTCGCCAGCGAGATTTCTTCTTCACGCGTAAAGAGCGGAATCTCAGACATCTGGCTTAGATACAACCGAATCGGATCGTCGCTGAGCTTTGGCGATGGTGAGCTCGGTCCTCGGCGCTCGTTCTGAACAAGATTGTTGTCCGCTTCGCCATCGAGTAAACACTCGGTGTTCACTTCGCTCAGTAAACTGACTTTAAAATTCGCAGGAGCGCGATCGAGTAGTTCAATGTTGTTTTGCTCAAGCATCAGCAGCAGACTATCAAGCTTCTCACTGCTACAGTCTTCGTCAGGCAGATAGGGGGTGACATCCGCATAAGTCAAAAAGCCCTGGGTCTTTGCCTTCTCAACCAATTGACGCAATTCTAGGTCCATAACTTCCACGATTCAACTCCTTTTGATACGTCCGGTAGCGGGGCACCAGACTGTGGAAACTCTCTCAAACTCACTTGTGTGCTGATGCCAACCTTGGCACTCAACACTTATCTTCATTCCGCAAGTCCTTGCAGCAGGTGCTACAAGTTCCTGCTACGCAGCCATTCCAAACTCATCCATTCTTCAAACGCAGTTCTAGAGCGAGGATTGTCCATTTTCGGACACACCACTCGCTGATTCGGAAGCTCCTGTTTCAGAAGCCTGGTTTTGGGGTACCTCGGGCTTCTTCTCTTCCAAACCTTGCCGTAAACGCGCTTGACGAATGACATCCGTCAACAAACTCAGCTTCTCTTCCTCCGATTTGCTTTTGCTTCCAAGTTCAACCATTTGGCGTTGCCGTCGCAACACATCCTGCAATTCTCCCATGCGAAACGTCAGGGCTCGAAGGCGGCTCTCGGCCGTCTCTCGAGTGAAACTCAGTTTCGCAGTCGCTTGCTCATGCAGCGTCACTAACAGACTCTTCAGCGATGGGTCTTCAAGCGCGATCAACACACTGTCGAAGTCAAGCGATTGGCCAGCGAACTCGAGTTCCTGATAAGCGTCAAGCATTTGACGCGCGGCGTCGCATTGCAACCATTCAGGCTGCACTCGCTCCAGCGCGACCGGCGCAACCATCGGCGAAACAATAATCAACTCCAGCAACTCTCGCTCTAGGGGAGACAAATCACTTGGCCGCAGTAAGCGTTTCGCTGGCTGTGTAGGCGTGTCTGCTTCTGGCCTACGAATTAGTTTCGATTGCTTTTCGCGCAGACTCTTCAATCGATCTCGCAAACTAGGTTCAGGCAAACCGAACTGACGCGCCATGCGGTTGAGGATTTGGTCCTGCCGCATTTTGAATGATTCGTGCGTTAGCAATCCGCTGTGAGGCACTTTGGCCAACAACGACAACATCTCTTCCATCGCCGCGTTCGCTCGGTGCGTATCAAGCAGCGGATCAAAGCCCGTGCTGACACGACGCATCTTGAACTCAAGCGCGTCGACCGACTTGGCAATCAACTCACGCAGCTTCTCACCACCGAACTGCATTAAATAATCTGCCGGATCCAACCCATCGGGCAGCGTCATCACCCGTACGTCTAACTGCGCACCGAGAAACAACTCCAGCACTTCGTCCGACCGCCGCTGACCCGCTTCGTCACCATCCAACAGCAAGACAACTTGTTCGCAATTTTGTCGCTGCAAAATCTTCAAGTGGGCTGCGCCTAGCGCCGTCCCCAGCACTGCAACCGCGTTGCTAATGCCGCACTGATGCGCGAACATCACGTCGGTGTAACCTTCCATCACGATGGCTTGCTTGAGCTGACGAATCGGCACACTCGCTATATCCAAGCCATACAACTGCTGACTTTTCGTGAACAGTTTGGTCTCAGGCGAATTGATGTACTTACCACCGACCGCTTCAGTGCCCGGCAAGACACGTCCACCCAATGCGATCGTATGCGAATCGCGATCTCGTATAGGGAACATCACTCGATTACGAAAGAAATCGTAGCGTCCGCCGCGTTCGTTCTTCTTGATCAAGCCAGCCGCTTCCAGCAAGTTGATTGAGTAGCCTTCCTTTTGACCGCGATCCAGCAGATTCGACCAACCATCAGGAGCAAGCCCAACAGCAAATTTTTTAACGCAGTCTTTTGTAAGTCCACGATCTTCGAGATACTTCCGCGCGACCGCGCCACCGTCGACATCAAAGAGGAACTGCTGATAGAGCTCACTCGCCCAGTTCATCACTTTGTAAAGAGCCGCTTTTTCGTCGGGGCTGGTGCGCGGCTTGAATTTACCCGTTGATGTCTCGAGGTTAATGCCCGCTCGGTCAGCCAGTTTCTGCATCGCTTCAGGGAACGAGATCCCTTCGTCTTGCATCACCCAATTGAATGCGTCACCACCGATATCGCAGACCCAACATTTCCAAATCTGCTTTTCAGCGTTGATCTGCAAACTCGGACGGCGATCAGAATGCCATGGGCAGAGAGCCACATAGTTGCGACCCTGACGGCGCAACTCCAGACGCGTGCCGACAAGATCCACAAGATCTGTTGCGGCGCGGACGCGCTCTTTGGTATCTGAATCAAACGTAAACGTCACCGACTACTCCACTGGCGAGCCAGGCATGCGAAATAAGACCAACTCAAACCCTTTTCGGAATCCGAGCATCCGTCACAGCGGAACTCATGTTTCCAGAATAAAGGTCGTTGGCAAATGACGCTAGCACCACGAACGCCGTGTCGCTGATGCACCGATGGCTGGAGCACTGTCGACTATGAGCAGGCCGCTGACACGCCTACGCCATAAGTCTTCTCCAAATCCAACGTGCATTTTGGGTTTCCATTCCTTTCCCAGCTAGGTTGCTTCAGCAACTAGGTTGCTCGAGCCGTCTCGCTGGGCGTCCTCCTGTACGCTGCTACGGATTATGAGAGTTTTCACCCGTCCAAGTCAACATGAAACTTGAGGGTTTTTTCCAAGTTTCGCGTCAATAGGAGTTTTCAGTTTTGCAAGCAACCTGGCCGTTTAACACCTACCGGCCTACCGTTTTTTACAAGAAAGCTGCACTTTCCCGAAGGTTGCCACAACAAAAACCCATCTAGGACGGCGAGCCCACGCGCCGTCAAGTCTGATTTAACTGCGCGCAAACAGGAATTTATGGAAAAGCTCTGCCGATTTACTTGGCGTTTATGAATTTCTTAACGTACGTTTCAGATGGGTCACAGGAAACGCCTGCCCTCGGAAAGCGACCTCTGCCCTTGCCAAGGCTTACGCCATGGTGCGTCGCTGGAATTCAATTAGTTGCTCGTCACCATCATTCCGATTGCTCTTCAATTCAGACCTGAGTTCGCTAGCGGGAGCGGCACCATGAAATTCGATTCAACCATCATCAGAGTTGCACTGCATTCGCTTTTCGCGATTGCATGTGCCTCAGCACATGCGCAAAACATCGTCCGTGTTGAAGAAGACTGGTCACTCCAAGTTGTCGAGCCCGACCAGCAACTCGATTCTCCGCAGATCACGACTGCGATGAAGCCACTGGGACCGAACTCGAGTACCCTGTTCATTCTGGATATCAATCATGCTTCCACACCGACTTACTCGGCCGGTGGACTACAGCTACGTATCGATCAAAACGGTGAGCCTAGCGCCAGCCAGCGATTGATGGCAGGCGAAAAACTGCGGCACGCATCCGAAACAATCCGCTGGACGCAGGTCGCCATTCAGCAAGGGAATCAAGTTAAGTTTGGAATCATCTCCGGCCAAAGCCAAACTTGGAATAATTTCGGTGGAGCCGAATCGTTCATAGACGTCACACTCCATTCAGGCAGTCTGGATGCTTATCGCCACGTGGACTCGCTTAGTAACACAGGAGCCGTGTACGCAGGCAATCGCGTCGCGTCACTGCTCTTACTACGAGTACGGCTGTTCAACAACCTTGGCCAAATGGTTGAAATACCCATCAATCAAAGTCCGCTTTAGATTTCACGTCTCTATAAGCGATCTCTCCATACGGTCCAGTTGAATCCACAAAGGGTGTTGGTATGAGCACTTCTAAACTAGAAACACGGTACTTCAATCGTCAACAAAAAAATCGCCGCGGAGCTGTAATGGTCCTGTCCGCCATCATGCTGTTCATGATGTTGGCCTTCCTCGCTTTCACCGTCGATACCGGTTACCTCGCGTCCAGCAAAGCTGAGATTCGCCGGAGTGCTGACTCCGCCGCGATCGCCGGTTGCTGGGAACTGTACGACAGTTTGGTCGAAGGCAAAACAGTCTCCCAGTCGCAGCAAGCCGTCGCCGCTGAAGCCAGTGTGTATGCGGGCTTTAACCAAATTGCCAATACCACGCCCGCTCTGTCAAATGAAATCAACAGCCGCAGCGTTGATGTAGGGTACCTTGCTTCCATTAATTCCGATTTGATCAGTACCAACACAAGCCTACCGTTTCATGCAGTGCGAGTCTCCGTGAAGAAAAACTCGCAAATGAATGGTGAGATTCCATTCTTCTTCGGACGAATCTTCGGTGATAGTGGTCGAGCCATCGATGCATCTGCCACCGCCGTGATGGCGCGGAACATCAGCGGCTTTACAACTCCTGGTGGAAGTAATGAGACGCTCGACGTTCTCCCATTCGCGCTCGATTTGCAAACCTGGAATTCGCTCATTACCAATACCGCGTCCGACGATTACACCTACAATCCAAGCAATGGCAATGTGACCTCCGGCGGCGACGGAATTCGAGAGGTCAACCTCTACCCACAGGGAACCGGTTCACCTGGAAACCGCGGAACCGTCGACATCGGTGGCTCAAACAACAGCACTGCCGATATAGCTCGCCAAATCGTCCACGGCATCTCACAGCAAGATATTCAGGAACTCGGGAAAGACCTTAAGTTCAATGCAGCAGGTTCCCTATCTCTGAATGGCGATACCGGTATTAGCGCCGGTGTCAAAGATGAACTGGCGAGC
>JANPLP010000096.1:0-3215 GCA_031426595.1 Planctomycetia bacterium
GATACTGAAGCTCGCGCAGAATATTCGCTTCTACTTCATCGATGCCACCTTCAGCGTTGATGAAGTGGTAGTGATAAATCTCTTTTAAAGACTGCAGCGCACTCCACGTCTGCTCTTTGAATACTCTGTAACGCCTCCGCGCTGCTTCCTCGCTGAGATCCGTCGTACGCAGTGCCAGCGGCTTGCCGACCCCCGTTTCTTCGACTTCGCGATTGTGCTCAGCGATCTGCCAACCGCGAAGCAACTGACGCTTGATGCTAGTCTTTTCCGTGACGAACAAGACCATCGCGTGGATAGTGGGTCGGCGAAAATTGATGGCGAACTTCGTGTCGCTGAATTCGTTATGCAGTTCATTGACTTTATCGACTAGCAGCTTCAAGCACTCAACTTGAACGCGTGTTCTAGGGAACCCGTCTAGCACCACACCATCACGAAACTCTTCGTCAAGCATGCGGCGCAGTAAGATACCGATCACCTCTTTGTCGCCAACCATCCCACCCTGGTCTTTGATCCGCAGCGCCTCGGGACTAATCAACAAATCGCTGACCACGATCGGCTTGCAGGTCAATCCGCGAGCTTGCATTACGAACTGCGTGTGCGTACCTTTACCCGCCCCTGGCGCTCCGCCGAGCAAGATAAGCTCTTTCGGAAACCGTAAATTGACTCGACCGACCTCGTCCTCAAGCTCCTCCCATGCGGTCTTGAAAATTAGATGCGCGTCCTTGATCTCAAGGTCTATCGGTTGTCGATGCTGGGAATCGGAGGTGGACATCTATTCGGCCGTTGGTAGTCGCAGAGTTTTAATGCAAAGTGCCTGAGGTTCGGACAGAATCAGCGCTCTAAAGAATGGCTTCCTGCTTTCAGTTCCGCAAGCCGGGAGAGCCCCTAATGCGGCGATATGATCTCGCCGCGGAAATGCCTGACGACTACAAGCGAATCCACATCGCTTTTAAATACTCTGTCTCGGGGCAATTCGCAGACACCGGATGGCAGGCAGCCGCACCGACTTTTGACAGGATCTGCATTTGTCGCGGCGTTTCTGCAAAGGCAGAGCGACAAGCCGACCGCACAATTCGCACAAACTCGGAATCGGGAAGAAGCCCCGCACAAGTGCAAGTCAGCATCAAGCCGCCAGGTTTAACGATCTGCATGGCTAACCGATTTAGGTCGAAATGTTTGCGAGAACCTTCTTCGATCTCCGCGCGGTTGCGAATCAGCTTCGGTGGATCAAGCACGACCACATCATACTGCTTGCCCGATCGCAGCATGTCGCGCATGTAAGCGAACGCATCAGCCTGCGTGAACTTGATTTTCACGTCGTTCAAGGCGGCATTTTGCTTAGCAGTCACCAACGGCTCTTCATCGAGATCGATCCCTGTAACATCCGTCGCGCCACCCAGCTTTGCGGCTTGGACCGCAAAGCCACCGGTGTAACAACACACGTCCAGCACCGAGCGACCCCGGCAAAACTCAGCCAATTTCAAGCGATTGTCGCGTTGATCACAAAAGAAACCCGTTTTATGTCCGGTGCCAAAGTGCACACGAAATTTTGTGCCATGTTCGGTGATGGTCACTTGCGGTGGCAGTGCATCACTGTTGCGAGGCGCCGTGGTGAAACCCTCTTGGCTTTGCAGATACGGGCTTGGTTGGATCAACCAATGTTTCGTGCCCAGTTTGCTTTGTAACCGCTCGAGGATCGCTTCAGCCCGCTGTGCCATCGCGATGCCAAAGATCTCCGCGCTCAAGCAGTCACCATAACGATCGACGACTAACCCCGGCAGTCCATCGGCCTCTGCATGAATCAAGCGGTAGCTATCGGTGACTTCGTTGAGTCGCAAGGTTTCAACTCGCAATTGGATCGCGCGATCTAGCAACTGATCGATAAACGCATCGTCCGGCAACTGGTCAGAGAACCGCATCACCCGCACTGCAATCTCGGACTTGGGATTGAACAAGCCATATGCAAACAGTTTGGGTTCCTGTTCGTCGAGTTCTTGATGATAAAGGCTGACCCAGTCACCCACTTCGGGCTTGCCGATGACCTGCTTAATTCGCTTGCGATAAACGGTCGGATGCGAAGTCGGTTTGCTCAAGTACACCGAAGCAAGCCGACTGCTCGGAAGCGGACAGATCGGCTTGGCGAGTTGTGGGTGGGAAGGCGACGACTGGTCCTCGGTCGGCCGCGGTCGTCGAGGATGTTTTGAGTTGCGTCGAGGTCGATTCGAAGGCATGCTGGGCTTTAAAAATGCGGAACGGAGAATTTGCTATGGAGATCATTGGCCATCATCCGCTTAAAACCGCCAATAACTGGAAAGTTACGTTCGCCGAGTAGCGGCATGAGCGAAACGCTAAAGGAGAATCACCAATTGTAATCGCACCAGGAAAAAATGGCCGAGAAAGCGCATCAGCAACCCGATCGCTAGCGCGAATTTCCTCCGAACTGGAGCAATTACCTTCTTAAAACTGGACAGCCGCGCTAAAATAGGTAGCTCACTCAACAGTCGGATCGATAGCAATTCCCAGGATTTACAGTCATGCATGCAACTGGCACCGATCACGCTCAACTGGCCGATGGCTTTGCGAGAAACGTCGAACGAGCTCATTGGCACGATGGTGCATTATGGTTTGTGCGTCAAAAACGCGATCGCATGGCCAAGTCGCTACCCGAGTGGGAACGCCTGCGCGAGATGGCAGCCCAGATCAAGATTCATACTCTGGCCCATTTGCCTGACTACCTC
This sequence comes from Planctomycetia bacterium, assembly GCA_031426595.1. Taxonomy (GTDB): domain Bacteria; phylum Planctomycetota; class Planctomycetia; order Pirellulales; family Pirellulaceae; genus Aureliella. Next base: position 2,739 of record JANPLP010000096.1, read on the forward strand.
GAACAATTTGAGCGCAACGCGACCGCCATGGGTGCTGTAGTTCACTGGGCAGCAGACGCGAAAGAGCACAACGAAATCGTTTACGACATCCTCAAATCCAATCGGGTGCAACGAGTTGTTAAAAGCAAGTCGATGTTGACTGAGGAATGCCACCTCAATCCCTATTTGATCTCGCGCGGTTTGGAAGTCGTGGATACCGATTTGGGCGAGTGGTTGGTGCAGTTGCGTGAGGAGACGCCTAGTCACATTGTCCTGCCTGCGATCCACATCAAGAAGGAAGAGGTCGGCGAGACGATGCACCAGCACATCGGCACCACGAAGGGGGCGTCTGATCCGACCTATCTGGCTCACGAAGCTCGACATCATTTGCGTCAGCGGTTTCTCGGCGCCCAAGCCGGCATCACCGGAGTCAACTTTGCGATCGCTGAGACCGGTGGCTTTGTGGTATGCACCAACGAAGGCAACGCGGACTTAGGG
>JANPLP010000097.1:0-2628 GCA_031426595.1 Planctomycetia bacterium
TGAAAAGAAAATTGAATGAAGTAGAGGCAGCATAATTATGGCTGCAATAAAACTTGATGCTATAAAAGATGCCATTGAAGCCATTAAAAATGGGGAAGTAATATTGGTGGTAGACGATGAGGATAGGGAGAACGAAGGAGATTTTATCTGTGCAGCACAGAATGTGACGGCAGAAACGATCAATTTTATGTTGCGTGGTCGCGGTCAGTTGTGTGCGCCCGTCCTCCCTTCGACCGCAGCGCGATTGGAATTGCGGCCGATCGTGCAGGACAACACGGCTCCGCTTCAGACCGCATTCATGACGCCGGTGGATTACTACGGCAGCAAGACCGGGATTACGGCGGCTGAGCGAGCGGAAACCATTCGGCGATTGGCGACAGAGACGGCAATGCCGCAAGATTTTGTGCGGCCTGGTCACGTTTATCCATTGTTGGCGATGGAGGGAGGTGTACTGCGTCGCGCGGGGCATACCGAGGCGGCGGTGGATCTGGCGCGGATGGCTGGATTGGCGCCTGCGGGTGTGCTAACTGAGATTCTCGACGATTCGGGAGATCGCGCGACGCGCGCTGGCTTGTTGCAGTTGGCTGAGGAGCACAATTTGGAGATCATCTCGATCGAGCAGCTCATTGCGCATCGGCGAGTGAACGAAAAGTTGGTGAGTCGCGTGGCACAGGCGAATTTGCCGACGAAGTACGGCGAGTTTCAAATTGCGGTGTATCAAGTGCAATTTGAAGCACAGGAGCCGATCGCGATCTTCATGGGAGATATGGCTAAGGAAGACATCATCGCGCCGCTGGTAAGGATGCACAGCAGTTGCTTTACGGGGGACTTGCTCCAATCGCTGCGATGCGATTGCGGCGACCAATTGGCGCTGGCTTTACAAATGATTGCATCGGAGGGACGGGGCGCCTTAGTTTATTTGCCGCAAGAGGGTCGCGGGATCGGGTTAGCTCAGAAGATCAGAGCTTACGCATTGCAGGAGCAGGGTTTGGATACAGTCGAAGCGAACCATGCGTTGGGCTTTAAGGCAGACATGCGTGACTACGGCATCGGGATTCAGATTTTGAAGGATTTGGGGCTGACCGATGTGCGGCTGCTGACAAATAATCCGAAGAAAACGGAAGCTTTTAATTTACGCGGTTTTGATTTGAGAGTGGTTGATCAGGTGCCTATCATTTCCCCGACTAACCCGCATAACGCGGCTTATCTCAATACAAAACGCGACAAGCTTGGGCATCAACTGCCGTCCGAATGAGTGCCGTCCGAATGAGTGCCGTAGAGCTATGAAAGACGCTTCGATGCCAACTTGGCTGCTGGATTTGATTCGCTGTCCGATCACACTAGAGAAACTGGACTTGGCGCCTGTCGAATTGACGGAGCGACTGCAGTCGAGCTTGCGGGCTGGGCAATTGACAAACCGCATGGGTGCCATGGTAGCCGCAGAATTTCAGTCGGGTTTAGTGAACGTGTCGGGCACTTGGTATTATCCTGTTATGGACGACATTCCGGTGCTTGTACCCGATGAAGCGATACCGATCAGCGAATGAAATAGATTTCCCTTATGAAGCGGCTTCTCAATACTTCGGTGCAACTACTTGTTTTCGCTAGTTGCTTTGTAGGCGTGACTCGGGCTGTGCGTGCGCAGGAAGCCGCATCCACGACTGCCACGTTAACTTCGCCGAGTTTAAAAAAAGACGAAGTCGATGCGGCGATCGACGCGGCCAATCGCTATCTAGTGTCGCAGCAGCGTGCGGACGGCGCGATCACAGATCGGCAATACGATACCACGATGACGGCACTAGCCGTTATGGCTTTGGCGAGCACAGGTCATACGCCCAGCACGCCATCGGAACTTGGAGATGCTTCGCGGAAAGCGATTGGCTTCGTGCTGAGTGAAGGTCGCCAAGACAAGGATGGATACTACGGCAACAAAGATGGCTCGCGGATGTACGGGCATGGCATCATCACGCTGATGTTGACTGAGATGTTGGGAATGGGAGCTGACGCCGAGCAGAATGAACTGATCGCGATTCGTGGTCAGCGGGCGATCGATTTGATTTTGAGCGCTCAGCGACAGAGCAAGCCGAGTCAATATGCGGGGGCTTGGCGTTACACACCGAACTCGAATGATTCCGATTTATCGGTGAGTGTGTGGCAATTGATGGCGTTGCGATCGGCGAAGAATGATGGACTGAAAGTGCCGGCTGAGGCAATTGAGCAAGCGGTGGGGTACTTAGAACGCTCCTACACTTCACGGTTGGATTCGTTGGGGCGGCCGATTGAACCGACCGCGGGCTTCAGCTACTTGCCTGGGAACAATAGCCCTTCCTTTGCGATGACTGCAGCGGGGTTGTTGGCGATGCAAGTTTGCGGGCAGTATGAATCGCCGCTGGTCGTCGGTGCATCGGATTGGCTAATCGAACACCCGCCGAAGTGGGACGAGCGATTCTTTTTTTATGGAACCTATTACTACGCGCAGGGGATGCATCAGCGTGGAGGCAAGCACGCTGAAACGTCCGATGAATTGGTTCGCAAACTTTTATTAGATAAGAAGCAAGCGGATGGATCGTGGAGTGCGCCGAGCGGCGAGGAAGCGGGTGCTGGTCGTGTTTATGCGACGTGCATGGC
>JANPLP010000098.1:0-5512 GCA_031426595.1 Planctomycetia bacterium
TGGTGTGATCGTTGCATCGTTACGCTCGCTATTAAGCATGCCAAGAATGTGCATGCAGACATCAAATTCAACGAGCATGGTGCAAAGGTCTACCAACTCCTTGGACCGCTATTCTTTGCATCGACCACTTAACTCAAAGAAATTTTCGATGCTCGAGAAGATCCCGACACCGTCATCATCGATTTCTACTACACTCGCGTCTACGACCACTCAGCAATGGAAGCGATCCATGTGGTTGCCAAAAAGTACCAGCAACTAGGTAAGACCGTGCATCTTATTCATCTAAGCCAAGCGTGCCGGCAAATGCTTCGTAAGGCAAAAGCTCTCATCTCTATTTCGTTTGCTGAAGAACCACAGTTTCACTTGGTAACCGATCGATATGCTTCAAAGGGAAGTTTGAATGCTAAGTGATTTACTCAGAAATTTGATCATTTGACTATGAGTGGCACGGCGTCGCGACTTCATTCGCCTGTCGGTTTTGCTTTATACGACGAGGCAAAGCCTTGCTGTCGAGTCCTCACTTGTCATTCGCGGAGGCAGATCCAGTCGCCAGTCGCAATTCGTCAATCTTCTTGAGAAAATCTTCAGGCTTCATGCGATCGGCGTTTGATTTGCCGACATAACGGAAGACCTCTTTTCCGTCTACGCCGAGGATAATTAGAGCTGGGTAATGAACGCTCTGACCGTGGAACTTGTAGCCGTCGCGAACCTTGTACTGCTTCGCCAGTCCCGCATCAGCATCGCGATACACTTTTGGCAATTCCTTGAGGTCCGCCTTATCGAGGTGGCTCGCCCACTGCTTGATTTCCGCGGCGCTATCGGGCTTTAAGAAGACGTGTACGACATCGGGCGCTTTGGCAGCAAGCTTCGCATACTCTTGAGTGTATCGGAGACAGTAGGGGCACTCTGTCTTGAGTAAGAAATGCAACACGACAGACTTACCGCGGTGCTGCGACAATTGAAACTTACTGTCATCGAGTGCTGAGGAGACAGTAAAGTCACTTGGGTTATCAGCCTGCAAGTTTGACAATGCAGTCGCAGTTAAAACCACCATTGCGAGTGTGAACATCTTCATAGCAATATCGCTCCTAAAAGTTACCAAAGAAATCAAACACCAATTTGTTACAATTGTCACTTCGACAATTTTCGCGAAGGATTCGAGTATTTTGCCAAGCGTCGCGAGTCGAGTAGTAGCGCTCAACGACTGCGTTTTACGTTTTATCGTCGAACGCTATTGGTTTATGAGTTTCCGATCGCCTGCAAACTTTACGCATCGACAACCAGATCTGAAGTCGCATGAGCTTGGCATGCGAGAATCCAGCCATTAGTCTTCTCAATTACCGTTAATGCATCCTCGGAATCCATAACCACTGCCCCTGAAAGGAGACGGGTCTTACACTGACCACAAATTCCAGAGCGGCATTCAAAAGGCAATTCGATTGCAGATGCTTCAGCGGCTTCGAGCACAGTAGCTTCTGAGTCTATTTCAATTACCTGCTTTGAGCGGCTGAAAGTGATTCGCGAAACACCAGAGACTGATTTAGGTTGTTCAGCGGCACTCTCTGACCGCGCAGCTACCGGTGACGAGAAATCTTCCGTTTTGATTTGGTCTGAAGACACGCCGCACTTCAACAGCAATTCTTGAGTCGCTTCCATCATTCCTATTGGACCGCAAAGAAAAACCGGAAGCTGCCTTAAGTCACCTACGAAATTTTGCAGGAGCACCTCGGAGAGAAAACCGCGATGACCGGGCCATGAACTCTCTGCGCTAACTTGCGTCAACGTAATGCATAGACGAAAGTTGGGAAACCGTTTGCTTAGTCCATCAAGTTCTTCACGGAAGACAATATCGCTTTCCGTTCTTGTTACCACGACAAAGTAAATCGCGCCGTCCCAGGCTCGGTCCGTCAAGTAACGGGCGACTGACATCAGCGGCGTGATGCCGACCCCGCCAGCAATCATCAGAATCGCCCGGGACTCATCACCAGTAAATACAAATTTCCCCATCGGCGCCGTCGCGACAATCGTATCACCCACTTTCAAAGTGTCGTGAAGATGACGGGACACCAATCCATCAGGATGTCGCTTGATGGTTAGCTCACAAGCATCCATGAGCGTGGGAGAAGACGCGATGGAATAGCATCGGTTGACACGTTTACCATCGATCATCAATTGCAAACTCATGTATTGACCGGGCAGATGCTCAAAGGGCCGCCCACCAGTCTTGGCCGTAAGTCGAAAGGTTTTCACCTCTGACGTAACCTGTGTGATCGATGTGACGGACAACTCGCCTTTCCAGATCTTTGATTTACTCGACGCGACGGGATCCTTTGCAGGTTTGTATGGCACACCTTGAGCAGACTGACGCAAATCAAAATAGCGCTTTCCAACGCGTGCTCCAAGCAGTCCAGTTAAGACCAGCGCAAACGCAACCGGTTGACGAACGTCTGACTTCACCAGCAAGTAATAGTGGGCCACACCCAACGCCGCGACAATGTACACCAGTCGATGTAGCAATTTCCAACGTTTCGGCCCCAGCTTCTGAATCATCGAGTTGGTCGAAGTTATGGCCAGTGGAATCATCAGGCACACAGCCAGCGTTCCAACTTGGAGGAACCGCCTCAACCAAATCTCACTAATCGTGCTTGAAATGCTGAGTTCCCGATCGAACGCAACATAAATCGCAGCGTGGACAACTGCGTAGAAAAATCCGAACAAGCCCAACGCTCGGCGAAACGCGATCCATCCACCCCAACCCGTCACCCAACGAAGAGGTGTTATGAGTAGAGTTAGGAAAAGAAAAACCAGTGAAAGTATACCGGTGACGTGAAGTGCATAGTTAACCGGGTTTGCCCCCAGCTGCCCGTAGTAAGCATCCCATGCAAGCATCAATAGCGGAACCAATCCGTTAACGATGACTAGCCAGCGATTGAATTTTACTGAGTTCATTTTCAACTCTCGGGTGGACAGAAGCGGAACAGCAGAGGTTTTTAAGTTCCGCTTCATTAGTAGAATCGCCGTAAGTCCATGCCTTTATAAAGACCTGCCACCTGTTCTTCATATCCATTGAACATCAGCGTCTTGCGGCGCTTAGATTCGCCGATTCGTTGCTCAGTCGCTTGGCTCCAACGCGGATGATCCACGAATGGATTTACGTTGGCATAAAATCCGTATTCGTTGGGCGCATATCGACTCCAGCTTGTCTTGGGTTCCTCGGGGGTCAGCGTAATCTTCACGATCGACTTGATTCCCTTGAATCCATACTTCCACGGAACAACCAGACGCACCGGAGCACCGTCTTGAGGAGGTAAGTCCTTGCCGTAGAGTCCAGTTGCCAGCAGCGTTAGCGGATGCATCGCTTCATCCATCCGCAACCCCTCGATGTAAGGCCAATCCAAGACATCGGTCAATTGGCCAGGCATTTTGATTGGATCGAGAAGCGTTTCAAATGCCACGTACTTTGCATTGGGCATCGGCGCGACCGCTTCCAAGAGATGCGCGAGTGGAACTCCCGCCCAAGGAATTACCATGGACCACGCTTCGACACAACGCATCCGGTAGATACGTTCCTGAGGAGCACTAAGCGCATGCAATTCATCAATCGTGAAGCTGCGCGGTTTATCGACTAACCCGTCGACAACAATTTTCCAACCGTCGGTCTTGAACCCAGCCGCGGCCGACGCGACAGCCTCCTTGCTGGTAGTGAATTCGTAGAAGTTGTTGTAGTTTAGGATACTGCTTTCAGCGGTCGATGATTCATCCACTCTCCAGCCGCGAGCTAACAACTCCTCTGGCGATTCAGTTGGTACGCTGATGGTCTCAAGCGGCGCGATTATCGTACTCATCTTCGTCACAGGGTTGAACCAGCGATACAGGCCAGCGGTGGCGATCACACTGCCCACCACGGCCCCTGTTCGCATCCATTGACGCCGGTTGAAGTACAACGCCGGTGGCGTCACTTGGTCCCTGTCGATAATCTCCTTCATCGTGCCGTCGCCTTCTATCATCGCATCGTGTTTTGACTCGATATCCAAGATACTTTAGATCGCCGTTGAAAATAAATTACAAATTCTCGGTATTGGCGGCGTGAATTGCCTCCAACAGCGCCTCGTACTCATATGCGCAGCATGCGCACTGGGTTAGGTGAACTCGAACTGCTCCCAGTAGAGCGCTCAGTACTTCACCATTCATCTCAGCGTCCGCGAGCTGAGCACTCAGTTCGAAACAACCATCGCAGTCCAGCGAATCAGGCACTGCGGAGTAGATCGCGTTGAAAAGTTTCTTTACCTGTGTGATGGCAATTGTCATGCTTGAGCCTTTACCCAATCAACTCAAAAACATCTTCGGCGGTAATTCCAACTGCTTCAAACGCTTGACGCAGCTTTAGTCTGGCATCGTGAACCAGTTTGTAAACAGCATTGCGATTGCTGTTCATTCGCATCGCAATCTCTTCCATGGGCAACCCTTCCAGCGACCCGCGAATTGCCATCCGCTGCTTGTCACTCAGTTTTTCATTTATCAATCGCTGCAGCAGCAAAAGTACATTTTGGCGATCCGTAGCGTCGTCCACTGTGCCCGGATCGACAAATTCGATTTGCATTGCGCCGCTATCCAACGAAAGATCGATTGAAACATCGCGGTAGTAACGCTTTCGTAGCTCGCTCATGCCGACCCGCATCGCAATCGCCATCGACCATGTTTCGAAGCGGCTACGTTGCTGGAATGTGTCTATCGAGTCGAGGATCTTAAGCAGCGCGACTTGAACGATGTCTTCGACTTGGACCGTACCGCCGTAGCGATGCCGCAATGATCGGCTCAAACCACGCACCAAATAGACACGAAGCTCCTCGATGGCTTGCTCGCGTTCGCTGGATTTCAGTCGCTGCAACCAAGGATTTTGGTTTGCCGGCTTGAGGTTGGTCACGTTAAGCTTTTTGTTCCTGTAGGGGACTTCCACTGCTTGTTAGAATGCGAAGATATAGAAATCTTACCTGCCTCGGCTGCATTTTCGTGAAATTATTTTCGCGGCAATCCGTAAGATGGACGTTGGGAATACGTCTAACTCATATCGTCACTGCTGAAGTCGGAAAACTGAGCACTTTTATTTGTTGCCACGAAGGAGAACGTCCAGTATGCGGATAAAAAAAACGCTTGGTGCTTTTGTGTTGGCGGTGATCGGGGTTGGCAGCCAGTTGGTTGCGAGCGATCCAAGCCTTGAATATGCACCTCTGTCCGCCGACTTAGTTGCTGTGCCGCAGAATTTATTAGCGCTAAGCCACACGCCGGAAGTTCAGCAGGATTTAAAGCTTACTTCGCAAGAGCAGCTTGCGTGGGAGGCGGCGCTTCGCGATATCGACACGGTGTGGTGGCCAGCGCGCATTCTGCCCGTGGATCAACAGCGGAAAATTATTGCTGAATTAGAAACGAAACTCGTAGTTGGGCTCGAAAGCATCCAAGGCAAACGAGCCGTGATTCGGTTACGTCAAATTGAGTTGCAGTCGCAGAGCGCACG
>JANPLP010000099.1:0-3130 GCA_031426595.1 Planctomycetia bacterium
CGGCGTAGCGACTACTCGGCCCTGCTCACGTTTGCCCTTTACTCGAAGCTTCTTGCGCGTAGCGGTATGGCTTAGCGTTTCGACAAGCGTACGCATCAATTCTTGAAGGAACCGCGGGAGCAATCGTCGCAGAGCTCGTTGGAAACAGCGCATTCCTGAGTCCTAACGTTGGATACTCGATCGCTAAACTGAACAGCCAACCGATGACCAACGACCCGATTATATAGTTGAAGAAGTAAAATGGAAAATTATCCCAGCCCGTTATTCTCGCAAGAAAAGTGAATCCCCATTCACCAACCGGCAAATGCCACAAATAAACCGAGTAACTTGCCGCGCCCAAGCCTGCTAACGCTCGCACAGTAAAATTATCCGATGCTGGCAATCGCAGTGCTGCTAACAAAATCGCGCCGCTGCCAACATACAACGGAATCACCCAGACTACTGGCAGCCACTTGGTCTCTTCGAGCGTAAAACAAAAAGCGGGCAGAAACAGCACTGCACCAAGACTTATTAACAGCCAAGTGGGCAACGAACTCAGTCGTCGATCTAACTCGTGAAAATGATAGAGGTATGAAAGCAACACGCCAAAGAACAACGAATCAACTCGAAGGTGAGTGCCAGCGCAATAGGTCTGGTGCAAATAGACAGGGTAAACAGTCACAGTTGCAACACGAGCCGCCAAGCACACGATCGCGATGATTGCAAACGCTATCGGGATCCAACCAAATGAAGCGGTCTTACCCCTAGCCATCGCGAGCGTGAACAGCAACGCAATACCAAGGTAGAAATGTTCTTCGACAGCCAGCGACCAAGTGTGCGGCCAGACTCCTCCCAGGTAGTTTTGCATGAATAGCAACTCACCCAACAATGCAGATCGCACCGGTGGCGTCCCCTGCAAGTTCTGGATGGTAAGAGTAAACGTCAGCATGCACCAGAAAGCGGGATAGATCTTGAAGCCGCGACGGATCAGGAACCGTCCAATATCAATTGAGCCCGTGCGAAGTTGCTCTTTAAACAGCAGCGATGAAACAAGAAAACCGCTGAGCACAAAGAAAAGATCGACTCCCACCCAACCGCCGCGCTTCCAAGTCTCGAGAATCGGTGAAGCGTCTTGAGGCAGATGTAGGTGCCGACCCAATACCAGAAAAACCGCTACAAACCTGAGGAGGTCGAGTCCAAGGTTTCGCATATTCTCAATTCCTTGAACTCGCAGAACTCATGGCCATTAACCTGCCAATCGCTTGTTCTTTCCCGCTGCCTGCTGAGCACTTGTGATCGATAGAATCTGAGGCTCCACTTCGGCATGCGCTCCAATTCGCCAAGGCTTGCTGTGAATCCCATCCCAGCGATGATCGGCGATCGCTTCGAGCACTCGTGCCGCGGCATCGACCGCTTGAAGACCATCCTCGCCACTGACCGCTGGGGAACCCCCCGACCGAATACTCAGCGCGAAATCATTTTGCTCGTCAAGAATCGCATTGCGACTGGGTGCCGAGATACTCTCGACGCTCAGCATTCCACCGTAGATCGAATCCTTAGCCGCCATCCGTTCAGCCGCATTTAGTTTGTCGAGCGAGACGTCACGATTTAAGATCTCTTCGCTGACTTTGACGATCTGCACTTCAGACGCTGAGAAGTCGATATTGGCATAGCAGTCCGCAGTGAACACCTGCATTTTTCGCGTCGCTTGCAGTGCCAATCGTGAAACTCGCAGCGATGCGATGCAACCGCATGCGAACTCGAGCCGCGCTTCCGCTAAGTCTTCGTGACCGCCGACAACCGCGATCCCACTAGCAGACACGTGAGTAATTTCGGATCTGACCAATGATAACACCAGATCCAAATCATGAATCATCAAATCCATCACGACACCGATGTCGGTACTGCGACCGCTATAAGGTCCAGCACGCATACTCTCGATGTACTTTGGATGACGTAAATGCGGAATCGCTGCCGTCCAAACTGGATTGAATCGCTCGACGTGACCTGTTTGCAGCACGCGATTATGGTGACGAGCGATCTGAACCAAACGACCGGCCTGTTCAGGATTCGTGGCCAGCGGTTTTTCAACCAGGACATGGATGCCCGAGCGGAGCAGCGCGCTCGCGACTTCGTAGTGCAACATCGTGGGCGCCGCAACAATGGCCGCATCAACTTTGCCCAGCAATTGCGTGTAGTCGGAGAAAGTTGGCAGTCCAAGTTGCTCAGTCACCAATTGCAATGCGCCAGCACTGGGATCCGCGACGCCGACCACTTCAAATTGTTCGCTCGACTTAGCAAGCTTCGCATGGATGCGACCGAGATGACCAGCACCAATAACTGCCAGACGCAATGCACTCATGCTGCTTTCCTTCGATCACGACCTCGACCATGCCGCCCCATTTGCGAGTCACCAATGAAATCAAACAGCACTTGAACTTCAGGCAGCATGGGCTTACCACCCGAGAGAATTTCAAAGGCATGCTCCATACCAACTCGCGAGCGGTACAGCAAGCGGTAAGCTTCCATCAGCATCTTGATCGCTTCGTTGGAAAAGTTCTTGCGCTTGAGCGCGACCACATTTACGGTACGCGGCCGAGCTGGAAAGCCTTCGACCAACATATAAGGAGGCACATCGTGTAACACTCGACTCAGTCCGCTTACGAAACTGTAGCAACCGATCGATGCAAAGTGATGGACAGCCGCCCCGCCGCTGAGCGTCGCGTCATGCTGCACATGCACATGCCCACCCAGCATCACGTTATTCGCCATGATCACTCGATCGCCCACTTTGCAATCGTGCGCCACATGGCTGCATGTCATCAAGTAACAGTTGTTCCCCACCGAAGTGATGCCGTCTTCTTTTTCGGTAGCGCGGTTGACGGTCACTGATTCTCGCAACACATTGCCGTCACCGATGATGACTTGCGTTGGCGACCCTTTGTAACTCAAGTCTTGCGGCTCCGCTCCGACAACGACGCCAGGAAACAGATGATTGTTTCGACCGAGAATACAATGGCCGGTGAGTGTGACGTTGTTTTCCAGTCGCGTACCGGCACCGATTTTTACGTTCGGCCCTATCACGCAATGATGGCCCACGCGCACGTCTTCTTCAAGTTCTGCTCGCGGGTCAACTACCGCTGTGTGTGCG
>JANPLP010000100.1:0-1627 GCA_031426595.1 Planctomycetia bacterium
AGGCTGAACAACATCCCAAACGTGCTCGCCCATTCCGGCAATGAGGTATAGTGCAAGTGGTGGGGACCTGCCCAAATGTAAAGAAAAACCAATGACCAAAAGTGGATGATACTCAGCTTGTAGCTGAAAACCGGACGATCCGCCGCCTTGGGCAAGAAATAATACATGAGCCCTAGAAACGGAGTCGTTAAAAAGAACGCGACCGCATTATGGCCATACCACCACTGCATCAAAGCATCCTGCACTCCCGCATAGATGGTGTAACTTTTGCCAAGGCCTATCGGAACGACCAAGTTGTTGAATACGTACAAGACGGTAACCGTCACGATGGTCGCAATGTAGAACCACAACGCGACGTACATATGACGTTCGCGACGATGCCAAAGGGTCATGAAAAAGTTTCCGCCAAAGAATCCCAACCACACGATCGCGATAGCCAAGTCGATGGGCCATTCCAGTTCCGCATATTCCTTGCTCTGGGTAATGCCCAGCGGCAGTGTGATGGCCGCCGCGACAATGATCGCTTGCCAGCCCCAAAAATGGAGTTGTCCCAAGGTGTCGCTCCACATCCTGCATTTGCATAGCCGCTGGGTGCTGTAATAGATCGCGGCAAAGATCGCATTGCCGGCAAAGGCGAAGATGGCTGCATTGGTGTGAACGGGCCGAAGCCGACCGAACGACAACAACGCGCTCCAGCGGCTATCGATGCCTTCGAATAGCCCCGGCAGAACAAGCAAAAAGGCGACGAGTAGACCGGCCAATGTTGCAACCAAACCCCAAACAATAGTTGCACTTACAAACATCCGCACAATCGTGTCGTTGTAGCTAAACGTCTCCATTACCGGTGCTTGTTTGAACGTCGATTCGATGCTGGAGGCGGCTTGCGTATTCTCGACTTCAATCGAGGAAGCTACGGATAGTTCGGTCATCTGTGTCCCATCTTCTGGAGTGTCGTAAGCAATTCCTTTGCCTCAATCAAAGCAACGCCTGTGCCGAGTCCCGGACCGAGTCCGTGCCATGGCCTCCAGAAACCGCTTACTGAAAACGCCTGGCGGCCCATATCAAACGCTTTTCGCGGTGATTTCGAGATGCCAGGCCGAATCGCGTTGCTCCGGCGTGAACTTTTGTCGCACCCTACGAGGAATCCAACCGGACAGATGGCTCACCTGAGCAAGTGTGCGAGTTTGCGAAAAGCGAGACAAATAGTCGCGCGATCCTATGTTAAAATGGAGAAATGTCCCCTGCGCAGCAGAGAATGTTGCCCCTCATCGCCGATGGCATTTCGTTTGCACTCCAGGTTAAGTCCCTATCGCGTCCATCTGCACGATTCCCTTTTTGATCGCAGTGAAGTGCCTTTCATGCCTATCGCTCCCCTTTCCGAACCCATCGATTTGCTTTTGGTTGACGATGAACCGGACTTTCTGGAACCCGCCTGCCGATTTTTTCAGCGGCAGGGTTACCGCGTTTCGGCGGCCGCGAATGCGGAGCAAGCGATTGCGGTGCAATCCGCCCAGCATTTCCACGTTGCTGTGATCGATCAGAATATGCCTGGCATGAATGGTCTGGAACTTCTAAAGCGATTGCATACCAGCGACGAAGAGCTTCGCATTATCATGCTGACCGGTGG
>JANPLP010000101.1:0-4300 GCA_031426595.1 Planctomycetia bacterium
TTGGATAGCGCTTGTTAGCGCTTTCGTAATTGTGTATCGACAACCCAATTTGCTTTAGGTTGTTGGAACACTGCATGCGCCGGGCCGCCTCACGAGCGGCTTGAACCGCTGGGAGAAGCAAACCTACCAGAATCCCGATGATCGCAATGACCACCAGGAGTTCGACAAGCGTAAAAGCCTGTCTAGCGAAATCTCGTTTCATTTGAATCTCCAAAGCCATAGGAAGAAGCACAAAGAGGTACTTACGCATTCTGCAAGCACATCGGCAACGATAGCACATTGCGTAAAGGTAATCAATACTTCGCTACGGCCAGGTAATTCGAAATTCTGTCCCCTTGGCACCGCGAGCGTATGAAACCGATGACGATTCGGATTCGCTAGGGCACGCCTGTGCGCCCCTCCGTGCCTCCCTTACCTGGGTGTGGCACTGCCTGTTTGAGTTGAGCCATAGATTGGGCCGCCTCTTGATTTTTTGGGTCCAAGCCAATGGCGGCTCGATACCAAGATTTTGCGAGTTCGATTTTTCCCAGTTTCTCTGCTAATTGTCCCAGGCTAACTCGAATCGCTGCGTCCGTAGGGTGCTTTGTGGCATCATGGTGGAGATCCGCAAACTTCAAAAACAGATCCTTTAACTCTGTGGCTTTCTGAATGGACGCTTTACCACTTTCTATTTCACCCGAACCGACTAACGCGCGTCCATAAAGTAGCTTTGTTTCATGGTCGAAAGGATCGCTTTCAGTGGCCGCTTCTAGAAAACCGACTGCCTCACCCCACTTCCTCTCAGCCACTAGAATCCGCCCAAGCACAAGCGAAGCAATTCGGTTACCTGGCGATTGTCGTAAGGCACGGCGAGCATTCAACACCGCAGTCTCCATGTCGCCAGAGGCTTCAGCTACCGTTGCGCGAAGCGCAAGCACGCCCGGAGTTTCGGGACAATCTCGCAGTACGGCGGTAGCTTCCTCCAATTGCCGGAGCTCGGATAAGCACTCCGCTAATTTCACTCGCACCGACAGTTCCATCTCTTCCGAATCCGCACGATCCAGTACTTTTCGATAGTCTTGAATCGCATCGGGATACTGTTCATAGTCTTGAAAAATTCTAGCCGACAGTAAAAGCGATTTGACTTCTGTCGGCTCCAACTCGGCGGCCTTGCGCAAATGAATAGGGGCTAGTCCCATCGCGCCAGTATCGTGATAGATCGAGCCTAACCATAGATGCGCACGAACATGTAGCGGATTGATTTGTAACGCGTTCTCAAAAGCTGCGATCGCTTCATTGAGACGGTTTTGGCGTTGGAAAACTTCACCTGCGATCACATAGGCATCGCATTGCATAACGGGCACTGCAGAGACTTCTTCTGCCAACGCAATCGCTTCGTCGAGCTTCCCTTGTTTCACCAGTGTTAACGCGTCGAGCGCCGTAGCCAAAACACTGTATTGTGGGCTCTGCTTCAATTCATCGCGAATGCGCAGAGCAGCTTCAAAATCACCCCTATCCAACGCGCGTGCAGCGATTCGAAATTTCTTTCCCTCTTCAACATTGTCGATCGGATGGCCAGGTGCCGAGAGGCTCCCTGAAGTTTGTGCTGCCAGAGAGGGGCTCAATTTGGTCGAAGGTGAATCAGCGGCTATGGCCGCGATTTTCTTTTTCGCAGCTTCATCATCGACAGAGCGATCATTGCTGCCGCATCCGCAGAAAGAGAAAAGCGGCCAAAAACTTACGAACACAATCACTCTTGCAAGCATTTTAGCATCCACATTAAGACGAACCGATATGCGTCCCCGTCCCCTCGAGGACTACCGTTTCGCAATTCGGACGGATTGCAAACAACTCTTGAACACCTGAAGGCCAATGCACAGTAATGGTTGTAGCAGCCACTTCGTCGATTCCCCAGTGAAATAACAGCCGACGGTCGCAATGCGACAGATAGCTACCGCCGCCAATCACGAATCGCGTTTCAGTCTGAGCACCTTGAGTAAAAACAACTTTCGCACCAATTCCGGATCGATTTGAACTGGTGCCCACCAATCGCGCCGAGCTCCACTTTCTATCGGCAGGAGCATTGGCTTGTAGAACTGCAACGGGGTCTTCGAGATTCACAAACGCCAAATCTGCCGAGCCATTGTTATCCAGGTCGCCGCAAGCCAAACCGCGTCCCGTGTGAGGCGTGGCGAAATAGCCCGTCTTTGGTAGCACGCGTTCAAATCGCCCGTTCGACCTATTCTCAAATGCGAGTGGAACTTGGCGATAAGGCGCATGTGGCGACTGATAGGAGACATGACCATTGGAGACAACGATGTCATGATCCCCATCAAAATCAAAGTCGAGTGAGACGGTGCCGAAACCGACAAAGCCAGATTCGTAGGCTGCGAACCCTGCCTGTCGGCTTACGTAGGCAAAGAATCCGCCACCTTCGTTACGATACAAGGCCGAAAGTTCTCGTTCAAAGTTTGTAACAAATATGTCGGGTGATTGATCGCCGTTGGCGTCAAACACATTGACTCCCATGCTGCCGGTGCTGACACCCGCTTCATCGCCCGCAACTCCAGCGAGCACGGCATTTTCAGTAAATTTTCCGGTGCCGTCATTTACATACAAAAAATTGTCCGTCGTGTCATTTGCAACATAGATATCGACGAAGTTATCGGAATTCAAATCGCAAACTGCTACCCCCAATCCTTTACCACCCGCAACCAATCCAAGCGATTTTGATTCCGGCCGAAAAGGAAACACACCCTCATTCATGTATACGACGTCGGTCATTCCCGCAAATTCCCGTGGCGCGCAGACTTCCCGCTCTACACCTCCCTGACCTGGGCAGATCGGATGCTTAGCCCAACTCCAATCCACATAGTGGGCGACGTACAAATCGAGATGGCCGTTGTTGTCCAGGTCAGCCCAGGCCAAACTCGAACTCCAAGCCTGAGTTGTATTCGTTATGAGCGACTCAAGCGGCACAAATGTTCCATCTCCCATGTTCTGCAGTAGCTGTACGCCTCCATAACCACTGATTGCTAAGTCATCAAAGCCGTCGCCATCGAAATCGCCTGGATGAACGCCATGTGAAAAGTACTTGTCAGCAGTCGCAGCGGCGCGCAGTGATTCATTGCGAAAGGTCCACTCACCCAAGTTGCGAAAAAGCCCACACGGTCGACTTCGCACTGTCTTCTCATCCAGCGTGCCCCCTCCGGCAAACATTAAATCCAGATTGCCGTCCAAGTCAAAATCCAACATCGCAACACCTCCGCCAAGCGATTCGATAATTGCAAACTCGCCCGCCGATCGACCATTGCTGTAGCTGAAATGCACACCCGACGCTTCACTTAGATTCAGGAATAACTCCGAACGATGATCGCGAGTTTTATTTGCCCGTGTCGAAGCGTGTGGTAGGCCGCCGCTAGATTGCGAACCAGACAACGCGTCAGATTGTGAACGTAGCGGTAGAGGTGATTCTGTTTGCTCTAGCTTGGTCGACGAGGTCGAACTGTGGTCGCATGCGATCAAAATCGCCAAACACATCACCAGCAGCAATGCAGCAATCTGCGATGCCAACAAGCGAGTCTTTAGGGGCGGGCAACTACGACCCACCACGCATCACCCAGTTCGGTTTCAGCGTTCGGCTTGGGCTTTCGACTTCCTATAAAAACACAGACCACCAGAGTCGTGATCGCTAGGGTTGCGAACCAAAGCACCGTTATCTGCCAATCTTTGACTGGGAAAAAGCTGGTCGTAACTGTGGATGGAAGGGATATGGCACCTAAAGATGGAACGACCAACCCCGTTACCACGCCAGCTAACGGTACTGAAGCTGCTTTGTGTCTGTCGGATTTAGTGGATTGAAAAAGTAAGAATAGGGAAACGGGGAGCAGAAGTAGAATACTCGACACGCTAAAAACCACACTATCGCAAAACAGTGGGCGAGCATCCTGGCTGATCAACGCTATCGGGTAATCGAGATCGAAATATTGGCGAACTATCAACCCCATGGTTCCCGCCAACAAACCGCTTGCGAGACCGCAGATTAGAAGTCCTAGTGCCAAGGGCCACTTTTTACCAATGTTAGGTATGCACAAAACGACGACACCAGCGCCTATTCCCAAGCCCGCCAAAGAGAACTTGAGAAACGTGTTGTTCCATAAATTTGATTTCACCACCGCAGACAATCTCGCTTTGTCCGCCTCGGAGCTCAGGGCACCGATATTTGCCATATCATCTGGAACCACCCATTGCTTTGGTGGGAATGTGTAGCCAACCCAAGCAAGTCCACAAGCGATGATGATTGCGATCGTCCACAAACCAG
>JANPLP010000102.1:0-4015 GCA_031426595.1 Planctomycetia bacterium
AGAAATGTTTACGCAGCGCCGGCGCCCCATGCCAGAACGCAATCGCGTGCAGGCCTACCTGCCAAAGGGAAGCCAACCGATTGAGAATCCGCATGGTACTGCCCCTGGGATCGACCTAAGCGTGGACCTCAGTGCCGCGCATCGCTGTCGTCTCTTTGCACTGCCCGGCGTTCCAGCAGAACTGAAGCAGATGTGGAGCCAGACGGTCGAACCGCGGATCGAAGCAGAATTAGGTAACGCTCAGGGGCCTCTTCGTTATCATGCAATCAAGGTCTACGGCATCGGTGAAAGCGACGTCGAAGTGAAGCTGCCGACGCTAATTGCTCGATCGCGAATCCCTACCGTCGGCATCACAGTCAGTCGCGCTACAATCACACTCCGCATTGCCGGACGCAGCCATTCCGAATCCGAATTCAAACAACTGATAGCAGGTACCATCGAGGAGATTCAAAACGCACTGGGCGATTTGATTTTCGGTGAAGGGGATGACGAACTCGAACACGCTGTATCGCGGCAACTAATCGCGCGGCAACTAACACTCGCCAGCGTCGAGGTGGGAGGCTCAAGCTTGATACCGGATTGGATGTTGGCGGCCAGCGAGCATGCCGGTCAGTATTTTGTTGGCGGCCTAGCCTTCCCAACACTCGAACGAGCTGTTCAATGGCTGAGAGGTTCCTCCGCCAGCACGATCACACAAGAAGCATCGAATCCCTCAGTCGATCACACTTTAACTGAATCGCTTTGCGCCGAGCTAGCGCAGCTTGCAAGCTTGCGATTTAGTGCCAACGTCGGACTCGCTTTCGGCATCTATCCCACGCCACAGCAGTTGTCGGAGTCCTCAAAAGTTTTCGAAGTTGTCTACGCGATCTGTCTGCAGACGCCTCAAGGTAGCCGAATTCATACGGAGCAGAGAGCATTGAGCGGCCATCCCGAAGTAGTCACTGCACGCATCGCGAAAACGGCGCTCGACCTCGTGCGCAGACAGCTCACTTAGAACTGCGCGCCGAAGTCGATCATGCCGACCGATCGTCGTGGTTTATGCCTTAGCTCAACGTTAAGAGTGAACGTTAAGGCCTTGGTGGAGCAGCAGCAACTGACGCTTGATCGCCAAAACGAACCACTGCGTCATCGATTGTGTCCCATACCAGTCGATTGATTCGAGGCATGCTAGGTTACGCTAGGCTAAGTAAAATGACCGAATCGGGTTGTCGAGACCATCTGCTTGTCGAATAGCTATGAAACTGAGCGACTAACAAGCGAAAGCACGCTCCAGCTCGACGATCGGGGTTAGCAAAGACGCGGTTGCCGACTAATATCTTACTAAGCGCAAAAAGAGCTTTAACGCGATTTTTCTTCCGTTCACTCAACCAATTAAGAAATCTGTTTTATGAAACGCTTCGCAGTGTGGTTGGGGTCATTACTAGTCCTCGGATCGGTATTGGCGATTGGCGGTGTGCTGGGTAGGCTGAAATATATTGAGATTGTTACGGCGATGAGTGCCGAACCACCGCCCGAGCAAGCCATAAGTGTGATACTCAAAAACTCAACCATGGTTGAGTATCGACACAATACGACCGTGATAGGGACGATTATTTCCCCCAAGTCAATTATGCTTAGCAATGAAATTGCCGGTACCGTTGTCTCCATCGACTTCGAATCTGGTGATACCGTCGATAAAGATAAGATTTTGGTTGAGCTGGATGCCAGTGTCGAGAAAGCTCAATTGCAGTCTGCAAATGCCAAACTAAAGATGGCCAAGTCGACTTTATCACGCACCAGGCTGGCGGCCAACAACCGAGCGGTCAGTGAACTCGAGGTCGAAGAAGCGGACACGGCGTTTACACAGGCTCAAGCAGAAATCTCGCAATTGCAGGCGATCATTGCAAAGAAAACGCTTACAGCTCCGTTCAAAGCTCGCATTGGACTGCGCAACACACACCCAGGGCAGTTTCTACCGAGCGGCTCTCAAATCGGGATGCTGCAGAGCATAGACGACTTCGTAAACGTCGATTTCATGGTTCCCCAAAATGCTGCGGACTTTATAGAGATTGGGAACGAAGTTAAGTTAATCGATGGCAGTACTTCCTATGTGGCCACCATCTCCGCCATCGACGCGCAGTCCGATCGCTCCACTCGGAACTTGATGGTCCGAGCCAAGCTCCAGCCAATCCCACCTCAGTTACTTCCCAACGATTCGGTGCGAGTGCTGGTCGAGTACGGCCCCTTGCTCAGCACTTCGGCAGTACCCGTTGAAGCGGTCCGACACGCTCCGATGAAGTCGTTTGTGTACGTCGCAGAAGAAGACCGTGAAGGCAAACTGCGGGCTCGCGAGCGTCAAGTTACAGTGGGACAAATGATCGGCGAAAGTTTCAGTATTCTAAGTGGGCTGGAACCTGGAACTTCCGTGGTCAAAGACGGCTCGTTCAAGCTTCGTGACGGAGCTCTAATCGCTGAGAGCGTGTTACCACCCGATTCAACGGATTCGCCTGCCGCCGCTCCGCAAGAAACAGCAGGTAAGTAACTTTCGTGAAATCCATAACCGACATTTTTATCCGCCATCCCGTCTTGGCTATCGTCGTCAACTTCGCGATTGTGCTCATCGGCCTGCGCGCGATGGTGCTACTGCCCATTCAACAGTATCCGAAGCTCGAGAGCACTTCTGTTGTTATTACAACCTATTACATCGGAGCAAGCGCTGAGACGATTCGTGGTTTTCTGACTACGCCGATTGAGCAGGCCGTCTCATCGATCGCTGGAGTAGATTACATCGAGTCCAGTTCAACGGCCGGCGCAAGCGTGATTACGGTTCGATTGAAACTGAACCATGACAGCACGCAGGCCCTGGCGGAAGTCAACGCGCGTCTGCAACAGGTGCGTCGACAACTGCCAGCCGAAGCCGAGCCACCCGCTATCGAATTGCAGCGTGCCGACCGGCCGTACGCCTCGTTCTACATTAGTTTTACGTCCGATGAGATCAATATCTCTGCACTCACCGACTGGATCAATCGCACCATCCAGCCGCAGTTATCCATCCTCACCGGCGTGCAGCGAGTGGGCGTTGAAGCGGGCCAGATGCCTGCGATGCGAGTCTGGATTTCACCCGATCAGCTCGGCGAATTGAACCTGACACCCGGCGATGTATTTAACGCGCTGCGTCGCAACAATTATATCGCTGCCATCGGTCGCGTTCGAAATGACGCCATTCAAGTCGACTTGCTGACCAACACGGATCTACGCTCGGTCGATGAGTTCGAAGATCTCATTGTGTCAGAACGCGGGGGCTCGATCACACGCTTGCGCGACGTCGCACGCGTCGAACTGGGATCTGAAGAACCACTGGCGACCGCGATGTACGAAGGAAATGAAGCAGTCTATGTGTCCGTGTGGCCACTTCCTGGAAGCAACGAAATCGAGGTCGCTCATAACCTCAGAGCCGAATTGGAGAAGATGCGTTCGAACCTCCCAGAGCACATCGATATGCAGTTGGCGTTCGATGCGACCAAGTTTATGGAAGAAGCTTTGCAAGAAATTTCGCGCACGCTCGGTGAGACGATATTGATTGTGGGTTTCGTGGTCTTTTTGTTTATGGGTTCAGTTCGAACCGCCCTCGTGCCGTTGATCGCGATGCCTGTGTCACTTGTCGGTGCAATGATTTTAATGTTGCTGCTGGGGTTCTCGTTGAATCTCTTGACCATTCTCGCTATCGTGCTGGCTGTGGGATTAGTAGTCGATGATGCCATTGTGGTCGTTGAGAACATTCAACGCCACGTTCAAGAAGGCAAGTCTCGCACCCGCGCCGCACTAATCGGCGCACGAGAGCTCGTCGGTCCAATTATCGCCATGACGATCACGTTAGCTGTCGTTTATGCTCCGATCGGATTCCAAGGTGGTCTGACGGGAATGCTGTTCCGCGAATTCGCTTTTACACTGGCGGCCGCTGTCGTGGTGTCAGGTGTCGTAGCTGTGACATTGTCGCCAGTGATGAGCTCCATCATGGTGCATCCATCGGGCAAAG
>JANPLP010000103.1:0-7262 GCA_031426595.1 Planctomycetia bacterium
CCACCCTTTAAGCGACGCGTTCCACTTAGGTTTCTCGGTAACTGCGTGGGAAGTTGCATTCGGCATTGCGTTAGCCGTTGCCTGAGCTGTTTCGCTAGAGTCAGGTTTGATTAATCGAGTGGACCATTGCAAGTCAGAGGGCTTGGTGGACAAACAGAGTGCGAGGGAAAGCAGCACGACGCCCAGTCCGATTAAACCGGCGGTCCAGTCTTCCGTAAAGCCGATGCGGAGTTGCTCTGCGGGTGGCTGAGTCGCCGCTTGGATGCTCGTCGATTCGACATTAGCCGCGGTGGGGTCTGGATGATCTGCCATCGACATCGGTCTCTCCACGTTGAGTGGTCTAGCGGTTGGGTGTGGGCGGGATGGTCGCTATACTAACGCGATGTGACAGTCGGCGAAACCCTTGCTTAACTGGTCAAGCGTGGCCAATAAGGTAAACGCAGTCACCGTTCAGGTCGCTATAATCGGTTAATCGCGGACGCTTAGGCTGAATCACTGGCATCGGTCAGATTGCTTTGGATTGCGTGGCGGAAAATGGAGACGGACGATGTTGCAGGAGATGCTCGAATTGGATGCAACGGCAGAAGACGATTTGCGACGCCAGTACCATGAGCTCGCGGAACTCGCGGGTTCGCTCGCGCATGAGATCAAGAATCCGTTGTCCGTCATTCATATGAACGCCGATTTGCTCAGCGAAGAATTGACGGAGAGCGAGTGGCCGGGGCGTCGGCGTGCGGAGGCCAAGGTCGATATGATTCGGCAGCAGTGCCAGCGAATGGAGAATTTGCTGCGAGATTTCTTGCGATTTGCTCGCATGCGCGATTTGGAGATGACGCCAGGCAACATCAATGAACAGGTAGAAACGGTGTTGCGTCTGTTCAAGCCGCAGGCGGATAAGTTTGGTGTGGAAGTGATTCGTTATCTCGACACCGATTTGCCAAGTGTGTTACTGCATAGCGATTCGTTGCAAGCGGCCTTGATCAACTTGGTCAAGAACGCGCTCGAAGCGATGCCGGATGGTGGTCAATTAGTTGTGCGGACTTACACAACTCCGCGCGGAGTGGCGCTGGACTTGATCGACACGGGTTGCGGGATGGACGACACCACGGCGATCAAAATGTTTGAGCCGTTCTACTCGACGAAACATGGCGGATCGGGGCTTGGACTACCAACTGCTCGCAAGATCATCGAGGCTCACGGCGGGCGAATTAGTGTTCAGAGCGAAGCGGGCCGCGGAACTAAATTTATGCTCGAGTTTCCCGTTCCAGCTCGATTAAAATAGAGCCATCGATTCGCTAAAGACTGGTCGCTGTAGTCTGCACGCAGTACGCTGTACGCTGTGCTTTGCAGGCTGGGTCCGGCAAGCGGCATTCATGGGGCTCGCAAACAAAGCAACGCAATGGGTTGGTACAAACTAATTGTTGGTCGGATTGTCACTCGCCATTGGCCGTATGTGATAGCGAGTTGGGTGCTGGTGGTAGTTGTGCTTCGCTTGTGCGCGCCGAGTTGGGATTCGATAGCCGCCGATGGCGATTTGCAATTTTTACCGGATGATGTCCCGAGTGCTATCGGTCAGCGCACGATGGACAAAGCGTTTCCTGGTACGCAGTCGCGCAGCCAGATGGTGGTTGTCTTCGCGAGCAACGCTAGAAAAGTGGCATCGGGTGATATCTTTGTCGCGCTCGATGTAGCGAGGCGCTTGCACTGGTATGCAGCCACCAGTCTGCTTGCCGATGACTCACTTCCTCCACCGCCGTGGGATCTCGATCAGCTATCGCGCCGGAACTCCGTACTTATCGAAACGATTCAAGACAACTTAGATCAAGCGATTGAGATCGACGAAGAGCTTGGACGCTTCGCTGGCTCTCAATCGCCGCCCATCGACTACAAACGATTAACAGATACATTGCTGCTGCGAAGCAAGCTGTCCGAGAACTTAGGGAAGTTGCCTGAAGCCAATGAGGATTTGAGTGTCGCAAAGTTGATCGTCGAGCAAGGAGAAAAAGTTGTTTCTGCTGAGCAGCCTGAATGGGCTAAGCACTTGCGCGACGTTTGGACTTGGCGTCATCCAGTAGTTGGCCATAAGTTGCTCAGCGCGGACAAGCATGCACGATTGATTACTGTTCAGTTGGGTAATGATTTTACGGCAACCGCTAATATAGGCATACTGAATGGCATTGAATCGGTTGTTCGAGAAGTGCGCGCTGAGCACGCGAATTTGGTTTCCGCCGATTTGCAAATTCAGATAAGCGGCTCTGGAGCCTTCGGAGCAGACATGCTGCGAGCGGCTGCAAGTGTCGTGAAGAAGACTGAAATTGTGACGATTGTGTTGGTGCTGGGGATCTTGGCACTGGTTTATCGCGGTCCATTTTTAATTGCGATCCCGCTGACCAGTATCGCGGTTAGTCTGTTGGTCGCGACGGCAGTTGTGGCGCTGCTGGCGCGGGACCCGATGGATCCAAGCAGTAGCGGCATTGGAGTTTTCACGACGACTCGGATTTTTGTGGTTGTACTTCTGTTCGGTGCAGGTACCGATTTCTGTCTGTTCTTCTTGGCGCGTAACAAGGAGTTGCTCCAGAGTCGAGCTGTGCGCTCGCGACGTCAAATGCACCAGATCATTGCTAGAGGTTGGCGTAGCACACACAACGCGTTAGTCGCGAGCGCGTTTACGACGATTGTGGGGCTCGCCTTGATGTGGTTTTCTAAGTTCGAAAAGTTTCAATACAATGGGCCGATCATTGCCATTTCGCTGGCGATTACGATGGTCGTCTGTCTTACGTTCACACCAGCGCTGCTCAGCGGGCTGGGGCGACTCGCGTTTTGGCCCATGCTAAAGTCGCGGGATGACTCGTCGGCGCAAAGCTTCCTTGCTTCGGGCGATTGGAGTTGGCTGTGGGAGCGTATAGCGACTTTGGTTGTGAACCGGCCTCGCAGTTTTCTGCTGGGCGCGATCCTCTTGCTAGCTGTTCCCGCTGCATATGGATTCCTATGTCTAGGCTGGGTCACGTACGACTTGACAGAGGAACTTTCCCAGAACGCGACGAGTCGACGCGGCGCCAAGTTGATTTCGAATTATTTTCCGATTCAAGATGGCAGCCCGCTCAGCATCATGTTGATTCGCAATGAGCAGTTCGAATCGGAGGAGACACTTCAGGTTGCGTGTGCAGATATTTCCAAGCTATTGTATGCTGACGGCGTGGACTCGATTCGATCGCTTACCGATCCACTTGGGGATTATCCGCCCGAGCGAAAGATGGGATTGTTGGACTCGGATGCATGGCGACGTCGTGTTTTGCGAAGCCATCGCATCACTCGCGAACGCTATGTCAGCACTGTGGATGACCTTTCGCAGCGACTGGCAAAGTTCGATGTCATTTTGGAAGACAATCCATTTTCGCCCCGAGCGACCGAGACGCTCAATCGACTGCGTACGAAGTTGACTGTTGAAACACAGCGCGTGGACTCGGCTTGGTTTGGTGCTGAAGTTGTCACCGCGGGAACGACAGTAGGCATCACTGACCTGAGGCACATTACGCAGGATGATCAGACGCGTATTCAAATTTTGGTCACGATTGGCGTTTGGATCGTACTCATCGTCTTGCTCCGACATCTGATTTTATCGACCTACTTGATCTTCACTGTCTTGCTCAGCTACTTTTCAACTTTGGGGATCACCTACTGGGTTTTCTGGACCGCGCACGGAGCGGACTATCATGGACTGGATTGGAAAGTACCGCTGTTTCTGTTTGTTATTTTGGTTGCCGTGGGGCAGGACTACAACGTTTACTTGACGACTCGGATACTTGAAGAGCAACGCACGTTGCCACGCAAAGAAGGGGTTCGCCGCGCGTTGCATTTAACTGGTGGAATCATTACCAGTTGTGGAATTGTGATGGCCGGAACGTTCGTTGCGATGACGAGTCCTGCGATTATCCAGTGGCTTTCGACTGTACTTCCCGAAGGCTGGATACTGGATGATGCTCCTGTTTTGAGAGGGATTACTGAACTCGGTTTTGCCTTGTCATTTGGTGTTATGCTAGACACACTTGTTGTGCGCAGTATCCTGGTGCCTGCATTCTTTGTCTTGTGGCAAAGCACGAATAGTCGCGTTGCGGAAATCGAGGACAGGACGCCTGTCGCTTGATAACTTTTGTACTTTGCGGGCGGCCCTTGGAAGCCCTGGCTTCACATCGCATCAGTTTAAAACTCAGTTGTTGGAAGATTTATGGAACGCAAGTCGGTACCGCACTCTCCGCAGGAAGTGCTTGTTCTTTGTCGCGAGCATGACGTAAAAGCGATCGACCTTCGATTCACTGATTTTCTAGGTCAATGGCGACACAAGACGATTCCTGTTTCAATGCTTAGCGACCAAGCGTTCGAAGATGGGTTTGGTTTCGACGGCTCGAGTGTTCGAGGCTGGAGTTCGATTGACGAACCGAATTTGCTGTTGATTCCGCAACCCGAGACGGCTCTGTTGGATCCATTCACAGCCATCCCCACGCTGGCAATGATATGCGCGATACAGGATCCGATTACGCGCGAGGAGTTTGCTTACGATCCGCGGCATATAGCGCGGCGAGCGGAGTATTATCTGACGAGCTTGGGGATAGCCGATCAGGCTTTCTTCGGGCCCGAAGTGGAGTTCTTTATCTTCGATGATGTGCAGTTTGATTCCGCGCGAGGTGAAGCTTACTATCGTGTAGATAGCGTTGAAGCCCAGTGGAATAGCGGTAGCACGGAGGAGCCGAATCTGGGTCACAAGCTGCGTCACCGGGAGGGTTATCTGCCGTGTGCACCCGGCGATCAGACGATGGACTTGCGATCGGAAATGATGATGGAGTTGATCGACTGCGGCATTGAAGTGGAGTGCCATCATCACGAGGTTGCGAGCGCGGGCCAAGCGGAGATTGATTTTCGTTACAGCTCGCTCGTTCAATCAGCTGACAATGTGATGATTTACAAATATGTCACAAAGAATGTGGCGCGTCGGCACGGCAAGTCGGTTACGTTTATGCCGAAACCACTGATGGATGATGGTTCAGGAATGCACACACATTTCTCGATGTGGAAAGGAGGCGAGCCACTGTTCGCGGGCAAGGGCTACGGCGGGCTGAGCGATGCGGGTTTGTACGCGCTGGGCGGTATTCTCAAGCATGCACCCGCTCTGCTAGCCATCACGAATCCCACCACAAATTCCTACAAGCGGCTGGCGGCGGGTCCCAAAACGCCGATGCATCTTTCGTATTCCCAGCGTAGTCACACGGCCGCTTGTCGCATCCCGATGCTGAGCCCCAGCCCAAAGTCAAAGCGCATTGAGTTCCGCTGCCCCGATCCGAGCTGCAATCCTTACTTAGCATTTGCAGCGATACTGATGGCGGCCATTGATGGCGTACAGAACAAGATTCACCCCGGCGAGCCGCTGGATAAAGACGTGTATGAATTGGCTCCACGGAAATCGAAACTCGCCACAGTTCCGCAAAGTCTCGAAGCGTCGCTGGATGCGCTTGGTGACGATCACGACTTCTTGCTTCGCGGCGATGTTTTTTCTGAGGATGCGATCTTCAAATGGATCGACTTGAAAAAGAATTACGAGCTCGCTCAAATGCAGCGTCGACCGCACCCTTTTGAGTTCAGCTTGTACTACGACGTCTAGCTTCTTCGCCGCTTCATCGCAAACATTTCCTGCTGATACGTTATGGTTGATAAAGTACAGTCTCTGTTCGCCCGCGCTCGCTTGATCGCCATCATTCGCTTGGATGATTTGAGCGAAGCGGTGTCTATCTCGCGCGCTTTGCTGGACGCGGGAGTTCTCGTTCAAGAGTTCACGCTGTCGAATCCCGATGCACTCGAAGCAGTGGCGTCAGTACGGGCGGCGATTGCGGAATTCGATACGGCAGACGCAGCGATTGGTTTAGGTTCAATTCGCACCGTTGAGCAGGTCGATCTTGCACTCGCTGCGGGCGCGCAGTTTATTGTTACGCCCGTGACACGCATCGACGTTATCGATCGATGCACCGCGGCCCATGTAGCGGTCATGCCCGGTGCTTACACGCCGACCGAAATCGCATCCGCTTGGGATGCTGGAGCCACATTTGTAAAAGTTTTCCCGGCGCGAAATCTCGGACCAAGCTTCATTAAAGATGTGTTGGCACCGATGCCATATCTGAGGTTGATGCCAACTGGTGGAATCGATTTGACCAACATGCAGGGCTATTTTGACGCGGGAGCCGAGGCGGTTGGGGTCGGCGGAAATATGATTGATACGAAAGCCGTAGCGGCCGGCAATTGGCATCAAGTAACAACCGTGGCAGCGCGTTATGTTGAACACGCGAAGCGAACTAAGTGATTGCGAGCTGAAACGATGAACTTCGATGTGATCACTTTAGGTGAAACCATGTTGCGGCTTACTCCGCCTGGTTTTGAACGGCTAGAGCAAGCCACCTCACTGGAGCTACATGTCGGGGGGAGCGAATCGAATACTGCGGTGGGCTTAACGCGATTAGGTTGCAAAGTAGCTTGGCTGTCTCGGTTGCCGAACACGCCCTTGGGGCATCTGGTATCGTCAACGGTGAGTCGATACGGTGTTGATGTCTCATATGTTTCTTGGTCAGAAGATGATCGTCTTGGGACCTATTACCTGGAACGCGGCAAAGCACCTCGCGGTTCACAAGTGCTGTATGATCGTCGCGATTCGGCGATGAGTAAGATGCAGCCGAGCGATATACCCAGTGAGTTGTTCGCGCCTCATAAGTCACGTCTATTTCATACCACTGGAATCACATTGGGTATTTCAGATTCAGCCGCAGCTACAGCGACGATGGCCGCAGAGCTCGCCAAGGCGTCTGGAATGTTGATCAGCTTTGATGTGAATTATCGTGCGAAGTTATGGCGATCCGATGTGGCTCGCTCGACATGCGCCAACTTCATGAAACTGGCGGACATTGTGTTTCTACCCATTCGCGATGCGAAGATAGTTTTCGGCGTGGAGGAATCGACGGACGACGCCATCTTGCAAAATTTACTACGGCGTTTTCCCGATCGCACCATTGTAATGACGCTGGGGGAACGGGGTGCCGTTGCCATCGACAAGCACGGCCAAATCTTTCGACAAACGGCCTATCCAACAACTGAAATCGAGCGACTGGGAAGTGGCGATGCTTTTGGCGCCGGGTATCTCGCTAACTTTTTAGAGCATCGGGATATTGCGTTAGCACTGAGCTGGGGATGTGCCACAGCGTCGCTTAAGTACACCATTGAAGGCG
>JANPLP010000104.1:0-10462 GCA_031426595.1 Planctomycetia bacterium
GCCCTGTCGCGCTTTGGCCCCCTCCGGGATATCGATAAATTGCGGGCTGCGGTGGGAAATTTCTAAGATCGACGCGCCCGCGCCCGGCAAGCAAAGAATTTCTTCTTGGATGCGCTGCAACACCGGAACCGGCATGACCGCGGGCCCAGCCGAGAAGTTGTAAATGCGCTCTTGCGTGACTTGGGATGCCATGGGCGGGATTTCCTGCCGAAAAAGTCGATATAGAGGTCGAGTTTGGGATCGAACGAGCACTATTCTACGAACGAAGTGCAGACCGCGGAAGAACCGGCCCGGTTCACTCGTAATCTCAGCAAATGCCACTTTTCGTGCTCAGTTGTTGGAAACGAGGCCGGTCGAACGCCCAGGTTGAGCCTCATGAAGCTTCAGTTGCTTAACCGCCAGCCGTCGATTGCGATGCGTTTGGCGACTGAAAGCTGGTGAATTTCGGGAGTGAAAGATCGAAACGCTAACGCATTCCGCTACGGCGTTTTTGGCGTGGAGTGCTAATAGCGGGCGGGGCCGGCAGGCTTAGGATTCTGGACCGTCCAGCCGCCACCGGGCTGGGCGCCGGGTTGCGCGCCAGGTTGCCCGATCATTGAGTTCTGAGCGATCTTAACATTCAGGCTGGCCACCCGCTGATAGAGATCCGGCTGCAAACTATTGATCGCCAAACTCTGTTGATAGTTTTGCAACGCTTGATTCAAATCACCGGAGGTTTCGCGCATCTGGCCGCGAGCTGTCCATGCGCGATGATCGTTAGGATTGATTGCGAGCGCTTCATCCAGGTACTGCTCAGCCACTTTGGTCTGACCAAACTCTTGATGCAGCCGACTGAGTTCGATGCGCGCGTCTGCCAATTGCGGATTCTTTGCCGCCCAGTTTTTCAGCAACGCCATGGCGCGATCTGGCCGATTGGATTCCGCCAATAACACGGCTAACCCCCGATGACAGTCAATATGATTGGCTTGCAAGTCCAAACACTGATTGTAAAGCGACTCGGCTTGCTCGATCAGTTTGGTGTCCTTCTGAGCGACACCCAATTTGTGGTAAGTGGACCCGAGGTTGTAATAAGTGTCTGGATTTGAAGGGTCGGAGACTTGCGCGGTTTGGAATTGCTGCAGAGCCTCGGAATAACGACCTTGCTGATAGAGTCTCACCCCCAGCGTATTTTGCCCCATGCTAGTAACTCGACAACCACTTGCCATCAACGCGCAGCAGGCCATCAGCATAGCGGCTAATCGGCACAGAGCGGTTCGGTAATCTCGCGAGCGTCGCATGCCGCAATTCCTCAAAGTAATCCCTCGATGGATGCCGATTTTCTTCGCGACTTAGTTACCGCTCGGAAAATTTGCCGACTGCGACAGACTTTAGTAAAAATCTGCAAAAGGACTCAAGAGGAATCGCGAGCTAGCAAAGCAAAGATTCAATCACTTTCGCAGAACTGTTTCGCTGAGCTGAAACACAATGTCGACTTTGGCATTGAAAGCTAATTTGCCAGCACCCATGGGCATACTCGAAGCGTCTCCGTCAAAAGGATCTCGGTAACCACCCGAACTGAGACGACCTGCCCCCGTTTCCGATTCAGTAATTGAGCGGATCGCAACAATGTTCGCATTTAATTGTCCCGCCATCAATTGCGCCTTATCCTTGGCGTCTTGAACTGCTTCCTGTCTGACCTTGGCAAGATGGAGTTTTGCATCGGTGCTTTGTAACGCAACCGTCGGGCTTCGAGTGATGCCATTGGTAAGCAAGCCGCAGTAGATCTCTTCCAACGTCTCTAGGTCCAAAACTGTAATCGAGAGCTTGCGAGTGGCTCGATAGATGATTGTAAGCGTCTGTTCGTTTGCTAGGCTTCGCTCGTCACCGCCAAAAGGATTGTTTGACTGAGCCGGCAGTTGGTTGATCTGAGCTCGCTGTTGACCCTTTTGCCCTTTCTCGTAATAGCGAATGTCGGCTTCCTCAACTACGCTGATTTCTATAAAGTCCGTCTCGATTTGTTGCTCATCCAGTTTCTGTTGTGTAAGGAACTTCAGAATCATATTCGTGATCTCGTTGTTCTTCTTGCGAGCTTCCTGCACATCCGCTGCCTGAGATTCAATGGTCGCGGTGAGGACCGCTTTGTTCGGAGTCACGACCACCTGTGCTTCGCCACTAACACTAATCGTTCCAGGAGAAGTCTGCGCTCTAACAGATAAGTTAAGCAGACAGGTGAGAATTAAAACGGACTTAACCATTCGCAGCGGTGATAACATTGCTTTCCCCCAAGTGACCAGTCAGTTTGAAGAGATCGTTAAAGCGGTACGTCACTGCTGATTAGAACACCAGACTGTAACGCTTGACGTATCACCTCTTCTGATTGTAGCCGTTTCTTAATGCACCGCGGTTCGCAAGCTTTGTAAGGCGAGCTTCATCGCCTCTTCACGTTGGCGACTAGTCCACTACAAAAAGGACTTGAAGGATTTTCTAGAGGCGCCGCTGCCCTTGCAGTAAGACGTAGTTTCACTGCTAAGCCTGTTGAGGTCCTGCCCAACGCGCCAAGCATCTGTATTCCGTTCTCGATAGGACCAGAAGAACGCTAATATGGCAAGGAGCCTAAGCCGAATCAGCATGAGAACTGCCGTTGGCGTGGTTAGTGATATCGCGAGCAACTGCAAAAATGTTCCCTTCGTTGGGAATCGCCTGGGCTGTCCATTCGAGCATAACGTAGTGCCCTTTGGCGTGCAGATAGCGATTGCAAAACCGGACGACGGGCTTACCCTCCAGTAGATCCTTCATCACTTCCTTAGTTTCTGCTAGGTCATCAGGGTGGACAAAATCAAGAAAAGGTTGGCTTATCAGCTTCTGCTCCGGATACCCCAACACTTTAGGGAAGTTAACATTGATTCTCGTAAAGTACCCATCCAAGGTGGCTATACAAAAAAGGTCCAACGTGAGGTCGAAAAACCGGCATATGTCGCTTTCAGCTTGCTCCAACGCCGATTGAAGATACTGCTTGATCACGACTGCAACTTCTGCGACGCTCTCGGGGCGATCGCTCGGTCGAGGAGCCAAGCACTGCTTTGCAATTTCAACTAGTCGAACATCGCGATTGCATTTGTCCAAGCCACGGTAAGCGTCTTCTATTTTTCCACCCATGGCATACGCATGAATCCGTTTTTGATCTTTGCCGCGATAGGGTGGCCGACCTGTTAGGATCTCGCACAGTAGTGCACCCAACCCAAACACGTCAGCGCTCGTAGCAACTTCTTCGCCGCGGGCTTGCTCAGGGGACATATGGGCAGGGGTTCCACCAACTTCACAAGGTTCGATTTCAGCCGATGCGCCGGCGAATTGCGAGCCGCAATCCTGTTCGCTAGAGGGCGCAACGCAGCCTTTCTGGGACGGCTTGCATTCTCGAGCAAGCCCCCAGTCCATAACATGCACTTCGCCAAACGCTCCAATCATGATGTTGGAAGGCTTGATATCCAAATGCAAGATGCGCTGAGAATGTGAATAGGCAAGCGACTGACAGACTTTTTCAAAGATCTGGAGCAATTGCGAGCGGTCATGTTGGTTACCGGCAATGTTAGTGAGCACGCACGCTAGCGACTGGCCGGAGATCAACTTCATCACCAAGAAAGGGCGATGGTCTTCCGTTTTACCTCGATCATAGATCGGTACGATACACGGATGTTGCAGTCGGCTTGTAAGTAAAGCTTCGTTCACAAACCGCTTGTGAATACTCGGCTGATTCAGAAACCTGCGACGAATAAGCTTCAATGCGACATCGCGCTGCAGTAACTCATCGCGAGCCAGTATTACAACCCCCATGCCGCCACTACCGAGCTCGCGTTGGAGACGATACCTGCCAACCATCTGGTTCTCGGTAAACTCAGGGGAATCGAGTTCGAATTCGAGATCCGATCGGTCAGCAACTCCCTCAAGTAGAACGGTAGGAGGTGGTTCGAAGTCTATCGGAGGTAGAGGTTTGCGGGACACTCGATTGCACCCCAACGACCAAGGGAAGCTTCGCTCAAAACGCCCGATTTTCAGCCTACCAGAGCAAACACCATAAACAAGTAGGGAAATTTAAAGTATCGCGAAAACTTATTCTCCCTAGCTCTTGTTGCTTCAGCTGAAGGTACTCCGCGTGGTATCAAGGCGTTTTCACAGCAATCGTTAACTGCTTCATGGTACGGAGGACGGGAAGCATAGCGGCGTTTCGATCCGCAGTATTCAGTGCTGACTCAAGAAATTTAATGTGGTCTACCCCAGCACCGATCGAGCCAGCGAAGGGATCTAAAGGGAGCCATCGATCATCTATCCAAGCTTCGCACCACATGTGATAAATGGCGACGATCTCATTATCAGCCTTCACTATTCGCAATCCACTGGCTGCTCGGGCCGGTACATCCCGCTGACGCAGAGCCGCAATCAGCAGTCCCGTGTGCGCCTTGCAATCTCCAGACTGATTGTGGAGCGTTTCGGCGGGCGGCAAGAATTGTCGCGAGTTGCCTTCCTTTTTCAGCGTTCGGAACACACTCTCGGTTAGCTGAGTTGCAATCGCTAAAGAGCTCGACTCAGTTACTGGTTGCTCAGCTAAGAATTTTTTTAACTGCGGTGTGTCGGCGTCGATGGGGAGGCTGTATTCGGGTGTTGGTGGGTCTTGAGCTATTCCGTCAACAGGCGGATCGCTAGGAGTGGCGCGGTGCACGGTGAGCTCAGCCCCCAACGCGCTCAATGATTTCTTTTGCTGATTCACGTTGCTCGATAGGACACCGAAAGGATCGATGGAGCTTGAATCGATTGCAAAGGTCACCTCCGCGACTTGCAATTGTTCCGCGGTTGCCGCCACCGGAATCTTCGTTGCGATCCACTGTGCAGCTTGGATTTCACTTTCAATACGATCCGCGTCCGATTGAGTCACGCGGAACATGGTCAAACCATCGCGGGTGACTGATTTGACGATTTCCCCTTTTGCGTCGAGCCAATTTTTTGCGGTGGATACGCCACTATCGGTCTGCAGACTGGTTTCAACCAATAACAATTCAACCGCTTGGCTACTTGGTAACGTCGTCCATACTTTGGAACCGCTGGTTAATTCGACTTGCGCGAATTTTGAAAGTTGTGGCACAAAAATCTGCCCGCGACGACTCTGGTCGGGGGCGGCTGGATACTGACGCAAAATGGAAACGATACCCAGCGGTCCCCAGGTTCCTTTGGGCCACGGAAGAGTAGTCGTGGTAGGCTGGCCTTTGACCATGCGCGTGGCGGTCAGGTTTTCACGCAACAGCGCCGCACTTGCTTCGGTAATCGTTCCGCCGTTGTTGTCGGTTTCCGTGTAACTGAGAAACTCGCCGCTCGGACGTTCCAACGACTCCTGGACTATTTCGCGACGCTGGATGGTTTGCGTTTCGCTATCCATGGTTTCGAAAACGTCACGCTTCGTCAATCGCAATAAGTTGGCTCCTTCCAGCTCAGACGGCACAATCGAAACTTGAGAATAACCGATGCACTGGCCATTCCTATACAGCGAATACCAAGACTGGCTTGGCAGCGATTTCGTATCCAGCCAAGGTTTTTTGCCTGCAGCAAGCACTTCAGGCAATTGCGCGGTGGGCTTTGCTTCAGTTGGATTGGAAGGTGGCAGCAAGCCACCCTCTTCAGGCTTGACGACGACGCTCGGGTTGCTGCAAGCACTAAGGCAACAGCAAGCGGCAACCATCGCCATGCAGCGTAGATTCATCCAATTCAACTGAGTCATCAAGTTCAACTTCAACAAGGCGGGCATCAGCATTTTTTATTTCAATTCAGCAACAAAAGACATCTTGGAGAATCGCTTCAATTCTAATCGCTGGTCCGCTTTTTTGTTCATTTGAACCGCCAACTCGTGGGCGCAAAATCGCTAGAACCGACCCGATGCTTCGTTCGATGACTGTGACGGAATTGAGAAACTGTTGCAAATTGTCAACGAATGTTTAGAAGCGGGTTGGGTGGTGTTCCGATTTTGACGGTTAGCATCAATTGAGCTAGCAAACGCTCAGGGGAAAGCGGACAAGTTTGCGGCAAAGTGGACGCTGTTGCAGTTGCTGACCTAGCTTTAGTTATCTGCAAAACGGTCAGCCGACGCAGAAGTATTAACACCTCCGACCCGCCGCGCTAGAAACGTCCCTCTAGCAAACAAGCGGAGCGAGAGGAAAACATCCCCCGGTAATGGCAAGTGAGATTCCCATGGGTTCGCAGCAACGCTCCCAGAAAAGCAATTCGTCCTCAGCGACTCCATCGACGCCTGACGCTCTAACCAGCTTCGGTGCACTGTCCGATGAGCAACTTGAGGCGCATCTGGAAGTCTTTCGATATGGCGCGTTCGATCTGACGGATGCAATTCGTCCATCAGTGGGTTTGCAAGTTGTCCCACGACAAGGATTTCGTCATGATGTCTACGTCGATCCAACAACCAAAGCTAAGGTCCCCGTGATTCTTGCAGCGGCTTCGAGCGAGCGTCTATTTGATCTGTTCATCGATATGATCGACACCCTTGGTCCCGTCGTAGACGTAGTGCTTGAAACTAGCCACTATCATTCGGGTGGGCATCAAGACCACTACCGCGAACATATTGATATGCCTGTTTTGAAGAGCATCCTGTACGACTTCGAACATATGCTGCTCAATGACGGCTGTACGGGCATCGCTGTGCTTAACCCACAGCGTCAACAGGAAGTTCAATTCGATGAGCACAAGATGCTGATCTCCTACGGCTCGCCGCTGGAGAGCTTCGAACGCGTATTGATCAGCCACGATGTGTACATCGACAAAGATATCCATTTCATCACCGAAGCCGAGCACGTTCATACAAGCAGCGATAAACTGCATGATGAATTCCAAACGCTGTGCATGCGGCTCGGAATGGAATCGGAAGAGCAATAGTAGACTCTGATACAGAGATAAGCCATCTTCACCTGGCTCGCCAACAGCATCCGATGCTTCAGTTGGTCGAGCCTTCTTGTGAGCCGCAGGCCGCCCGTCAATCGCGGCCATCACCCTTCGATACACGCCAATGGTTCCCGCATGGAATCGCGTATACTCTGCACGAAGCGGCCACGATCTGTCCGAAGGCAATTAGCGCTTTAAACACTCGGTACAACACTTCGGTACATCGGGTTGATATGTCAGGCGTGCAAGGGAGAGCTGATGGTTAAACCGACTCGAACGACCTACCCGACCGGTTCGAAGGGGTTGCACTGGCAACTTACGGACGATGGCAGCCGCACGTTGTGGCATGAATTCTTAGACGAAACCTATCACAGTGGTTCTGGAGCGGTGGTTGAGTCGTGGGAGGTCTATCTCAAGAATAGCGGCGTGTTTGATCGCCTGAGCCAAGGTAAAGCAACTGCCGTGCTGGAGTATGGATTTGGGACTGGGACCGCGTTCTTACTGACGGCTGCAACAGCGATCTTGCATCGCACGCAACTGCGTTACCGAGCGCTCGAACTGTCGTTGTTGCCGGCCGCTATTCTTGCCGATCTAAAGCTTAATGCAGATTCGCTGGAAGCGCGGCTTGGAAGTGGATGCATAGGTGTGCTGGATATTGCCCAGCGACTGGTGGCTGAGTTAGCTGATTGGCGTTCAACTTTGCCAAGCGATATCACACCCGGAATCTACTCCTTTGAAGCGGAAGCGCAAGTCGAGCTGGAATTGGTGGTCGGAGATGCGGCCGGCTATCGCTCAAATGGCGATGCGTTTGACGCTGTTTACTTTGATCCATTCAGCCCCGAGACTTGCCCAACGCTGTGGACGCGTGTCGTTTTCGAGTCCGTCTTTGAGGCTTTGCGTGGCGGCGGCACGTGTACCAGTTACTGCGTGAAATCAGCGGTTCGTCACGAACTTGCGAACGTGGGGTTCCAGGTCGATCGTCTGAAAGGTCCCCGTGGCGGCAAGCGCGAAGTACTACGTGCGACTAAGCCCAATGTCACATAATCATCATTGCATGCGATGGACGTTCTAAGCTACCGAAATGTGCCTCGCTTCGTTCGGAGATAGGCTGGATTCTTAAACGCTGAGTTGTGACTGCGGTGTTTGAGTTACAATCCAAGAGATTACAAGATGATCATTCCCACCTCTCGGATCCGTTTTTATGAACCAGTTGCAACGTTCGATGGCTGCGATCCCGTGCGGGCTCTGTTTGTGGATGTTCGCGAGCAGCACTTCGGCTCAAGTGGCAGGAACCGCTGAGACGTCCAAGTGGCAGTACAAACCCGAGTTGCTGCGATCCTTTTGGGATGGCGAGACGGTAGAAGGCGAATCGGTTTTGTTTATCAAGGATGTCGCATCAGGACGGGCGAGCGCACGCGTGCTGTTTCCGATACAGACTATTACTGCAGTTACTAGTTCGAGCGGAGATGTGACTTACGAATTGGGCGCTGACTATCAACTTGGCGACGATCGACGTGAAATTATATTGCCCGCTGGATCGCGCATTCCCTCTACGGCAACTGTTGATCTACGACGACCCGCCAAATCTCAGCAATTCGAACTGACGCACCGAGATGGCAATGGTGAGATCCTGTTCGGTGCAAAATTGGAATATGCGGCGATGCAGACTTGCATCACTTATCGCCATGCTGCAAGTGAGTGGCAAGTGCAAATGCCTAAGTTTGATGCCACTGCACTTCCAGTCACGCATTCGAGGTTATCGAAGCAGCAACCACTGTCGATTGTCACCCTTGGCGACAGTATCTCTGCCGGCGCAAATGCTTCAGGGAGCTACGATGCCCCGCCGTTTCAACCGGCGTATCCGGAGTTGGTGCGGCTCGGATTGCAGGCGCATTACAAGTGTGATGTGACAATGACAAACCTCTCCGTAGGTGGCAAAGATACCGCCTGGGGACTTACTCAAGTGGACGCAGTTGTCGCTGCCAAGCCCCAGTTGGTGTTGCTGGCCTTCGGGATGAACGATTCGGCCGGACGCTCCGCGGCTGACTACAAAGCCATTACTCAGCAGACGATGGAAGCGATTCGCAAGCAGATACCCGATTGCGAATTCATTTTAGTGGCCTCGATGTTGGGTAACTCCGATTGGATTCGGTTGAAGGCAGACCTGTTTCCCGCGTATCGCGATGCGCTCAAGGAGCTTTGCGGACCGGGTGTGGAAGTAGCGGATTTGACCTCCGTTTGGGCTGAATTCCTGAAGTGGAAACGGGACTGGGATCAAACAGGAAATGGCGTGAATCATCCGAATGATTTCGGGCATCGCGTTTATGCACAAACTATTTTGGCGCTGCTTCGCGGTTGAATTCGCAACTGAATCTGCAGGATATTTGCGAGTGACCTTCATTTGAGTTACAACAGTGCTTCAACTGCGCCCGAGATGATACACCTATGGGCAGCAGATCCCACCGAGCACTAATGCTCCTGCACTTTCCTTCCAAACAACTTCCTCACCACACTTATTAAACTGGAGCCAACTATGGTTCACCGTCGAAGCATCATCGCCGCAGGTCTGGCCTTATCGGCTGCGTCGCAAGTGCGAGTTCTCGGAGCTCAAGAGCAAAAGAAGCAAGTCGTCCTTGGTGTCATGGGGCTGAGTCGCGGTCAGTCGCTCGCGCTGGACTTGCTACAGTTCGAAGGGGTCGAGGTCAAGTACCTTTGCGAAGTTGACCAAAAGCGCGCGTCGAACGTCAGCAAATTGATGGCTGAGAAGACGGGTAAAGAATCGCAGATCACTAGCGACTTCCGCAAGATTTTGGAAGACCCAGCCGTCGATGCGTTAGTCTGCGCGGCACCGAACCATTGGCACGGCCCTGCCACGATTATCGGTTGTAAAGCGGGGAAGCACGTGTACGTTGAGAAACCATGCAGTCACAATCCTCAGGAAGGCGAATGGATGGTAGAAGCAGCGAAGAAGTTCAATCGCTGCGTGCAGATGGGAACGCAGCGGCGCAGTGCTGGCGGGATGCAAGAAGCAATGGAAAAACTGCATAGCGGCGCGATCGGCAATGTCCATCTCGCACGCTGCTACTACAACAACCTACGCGGCTCGATCGGTGTGGGTGCAGAAGCCAAAGTGCCCGACGGGATCGATTATGATTTGTGGCAAGGACCAGCGCCTCGAAAGGCGTTCCGCGACAACTATTTGCATTACAACTGGCACTGGTTTTGGCATTGGGGTGGCGGCGAATTGGCGAACAACGGAGTCCATGGACTCGACATCTGCCGCTGGGGAATGGGAGTCGACTATCCGCAGCGCGTGGTCAGTTCAGGTGGCCGGTACTGGTTCCAAGACGATCAAGAGACTCCGGACACGCAATCGGTTTGTTTCGAGTTTAACGGCGGCAAGCAGATTACGTGGGATTCCTTGTCGTGCAACAAGCATGCGCCGGGGTTCTTCTGTTGTTTCTATGGTGATGCAGGCACGATGGAAGTGAAAGAGAATGGGACTTACACCGTCTTTGATAAGAATGACAAGGAAATCGACGAAGGCACG
>JANPLP010000105.1:0-2544 GCA_031426595.1 Planctomycetia bacterium
GGTCGCAAGCTGCCGTACGAGCAGATGCGTTATGTAGCTGAGGACATCGCATTGAAAGTCAATTCGGCATTGACGCAGTTGAAATGGCGGGGCGAAGCGAAGCTGGCGGCCGCTTATCGAGAAATGGATTTGAAATGGCGATTGGTGGACGAAGAGTTGATGAATTGGGTGCAAGCGACTGAGGCTAAAGTTCCTGAAACGCTCGGCAAGAATGAGCTTGGTCCGATCTACGCGGCGAGGATTAAGAGGTTGGCTGCGGCAAGCCCGGAGACCAAAGCACCGATTCAGGCGATTCGAATCGGTGACGTTTGCATAGGGACCAGCCCTTGCGAGACGTTTACGGAAACGGGGCTGGAGTTCAAACAACGCAGCCCGTTCAAGCAATCGTTCATGGTTGAACTTGCACACGGTTATTATGGTTATCTTCCGACACCGCGGCACTTTGAACTGGGCGGCTATGAAACTTGGCCCGGTACAAATTACCTAGAACCGCAAGCTTCGGTAAAGATAACGGATGCCTTGATCGAATTGAGCCAATCGCTCAAGGATTGACCGTAGGCGGATAATGAACCGCACGAGAACTTCTGCACTGGAACTTCTTGAGACTTTGCTACAATTAGCAGAAGTTGGTTAGGTAATGCGTTCGTGAATTCAATAGTCCTCCCGCGCATGTGGGTGGTCTTTAGAGGAGCCAGTAAGTATGTCAGCAGCCCTTTGCGAAGACAAAGTTCGAGAGCAGCTAAAGCAAGTAATCGACCCCGAGTTGTTTGTAAACATCGTTGATTTGGGGTTGATTTACGTTGTCGACCTAGAGCCGAGTGCCGTTGAGCCGGAGAAGACAGACGTCAAAGTTGAGATGACTTTGACCAGTCCGATGTGCCCCGCTGGGCCTCAATTGGTCGCCAATAGTCGGCAAGTCATCGAAGCGCTTGAGGGTGTAGGTACCGTCGATATCAAAGTGGTCATGGATCCACCATGGACCCAAGATCGCATGACGGATGACGCTCGCGATCAGCTCGGCATTTTTTAAGGGTGACTCCTAAAGCATCCATCATGCGTCCTGCTGTATCCCGTAGGTCGCTCAGCCGACAATGAGCTTGTTTTTAGTTCCCTATTTGCTGTCTTAAGGTGTGTTCGACAATGCGTTGTTTGGATTCCGTAGGTAACGCGAAATGGGTGTGGGTCGCGGCACTTGCTCTGGCGACAATTGGGTTCCCACAACAGCCTTTGAAGGCACAAGCTGAAGCCTCGGAAGAAGCGGTCACGACGGATTTGCCGGCGGATGCGATCCAATTGCAAGCTGAGTTTGTAACCGGCATTCGGCAACTGACGTTCGAAGGGCGTCGCGCGGGTGAAGGTTACTTTTCGAAAGATGGACGGCACCTCGTTTTTCAGAGTGAGCGCGAGCCTGGCAATCCGTTCTTCCAAATCTACTTGATGGATCGCGAGACGGGCGATGTGCATCGAGTTTCTCCCGGCCGCGGTAAGACAACTTGTGCTTGGATAAGTCCCGCGGGGGACAAAGTTCTTTATGCGTCGACTCAGTACGATCCTCAGGCAACTCAAAAACAGTTGGCTGAGTATGAGTTGCGTGAGTCGCCTAACAAACCACGCTACAGTTGGGATTACGATCCAAATTATGAGTTGGTGGAGTTTGATTTGAAGTCGTTCGAGTATCGGAAGCTGACCAACGCGGAAGGCTACGATGCAGAGGGATCTTACTCGCCGGACGGTCAGTCGATCTGTTTCGCATCGAATCGTCGCGCGTATTCGAAGGAACTGTCAGCGAAAGAGCAAGAGTTATTCGCTCGTGATCCCGCTTCGGCGATGGACCTGTACATCATGCGAGCTGACGGTAGCGATTTGAAAAGACTGACCACTAGCATCGGTTACGACGGCGGACCATTCTTTTCGCCAGACGGCAATCGGATCTGTTGGAGGCGATTCAGTGAAGATGGTGCGACGGCTGAAATTATGGTCATGAACAGTGATGGTTCGGATCAGCAAGCGATTACCAAACTAGGAGCGATGAGCTGGGCACCGTATTTCCATCCGTCGGGCGAGTATGTCATTTTCACCACGAATCGTCATGGCTTTGCGAACTTTGAATTGTACATGATTGATGCGCAGGGCCGTGGAGAACCGGTTCGCGTTACCTATCGCGAGGGATTCGATGGTTTGCCGGTGTTCTCGCCTGATGGCAAGCAGTTGGTTTGGACCAGCAATGGTGGTTCTACGAATTCTCAACTTTGGGAAGCTGCCTGGAATCATGAAGCGGCCCGCAGCGCTTTGAAATTAGATCGAACAGCGGCAGATACAAGTGCGGATACCAGCGACAGTTTGCAGCAGGCTGCGGTCGCAAAGCAAAGCACTGCACCGGAGTTTTCAGCAGCGGATGTCGGTCGGCATGTTGATTACTTGTGTCGGCCTGAACTTGGCGGTCGATTGACGGGAACTGAAGGTGAGATAAAAGCCACGGCTTATGTTGCGGCGTATTTGGAAAGTCTAGGATTGAAGCCAGCGGGGAGCGACGGTACTTTCTTT
>JANPLP010000106.1:0-5322 GCA_031426595.1 Planctomycetia bacterium
CTTTTGGCTGATGCAATCACACGTTGCGTCCGAGTGGCAAGCGAGATCGCGGCAAGCCTTATCGTTGTCGATTCCAAAGGTGAAGCCGCAACCCGTTTCTACGAAAAGTTCGGCTTTATCTCGCTACCGAAATTACCTGACCGGATGTTTCTTTCAATGCAGACGGCAGAGAAGCTTTGAGTGTTCACGGACTTCGTTAAAACGGAAGCCAAGGAGGACTGATGGAGAAAAGTTCAACTCGATCTAAAGCTGGTCGAAGCCGAGCAGGTTGCACTGCACTTTCGTCAACGTACGACTGCAAATGATCTGGTAATTCAACGTGAATTGTTGACATCTCTTGTTTCTCTAAGTTACAAGGGCAAACTTCTACACCAACAGCCCGCACCATCCAAGATAGTTTTTCCGAAGAGGCCCTTTGGGAACGCCTTCTAGTAAAGGCTAACCGGGTCGGATTGGTAGAATCTGGCGAGTGCGACCTTTGCGCGCTCTAATCCGGGGGATCGACAGATTCGTGCGTTACCCTAATACCGGCACTCGGCCCAAGACAGGCAAGAGAACTCGATTCCAATTCAACAGGATCAAGTTCGTGCTTGGGCGAATCAACACGGTGTCGAAATCATCCGTGAGTTCTGCGACGCAGGTCGTTCGGGGCTAAACTCCAAAGGTCTTCCCGCATTCACCGAGATGATGGATGAATGGATCACCAAGCGTGATGGCATCGAATACTTGCTCTGTTTGGATGTTTCGCGCTGGGGACGATTCCAGGACATCGACCTGTCGGCACAGCTTCGCACACAGATGGCTATCGTTTCGCTTGCTTAGCACTTGCTTTTCTTGGCTTGTCACTCGCCGCCACTCGCTTCTTAGTTGCCCCGACGATGCGGGCTTCGGCTACTTGTTTGGCTGGCTTTGCTTTCTGCTTACGAGTTGTTGCGGTTGCTGTTTCCTTGTTTGGTACCACTTTCTTGATACGTTTTTGAGGTGCTTTTGTTTTCTTCGTTGGAGCGGCTTTGGCAGCTGTGGAATTTCTACTGGCAACTGCCGAGGTTGGCGTGGCTTTTCTGATAGCTTTCTTGACAATTGTAGGGATGCTTGCGGTGTTGAGTGATGCCGATTCGTGTTTGGGCTTGACCTTCGATTTAGCACTACGAGCGCGACTTCTAGTAGTCTTGGATTGTTGGCGGCTGCTTGCTGCGGATTGCAAATCTGAAGTCGTTGCCAAATCAATTCCGAAGATCGCACCTAGATCTTCACCAGCGAGATCGGATCGCTGATTGAGACCCATCGCATCGTCAGCTGTTTGCGTAGTCAAAGCATCCGAGACCAACTCTGATTGATCTACTCCGCGCATCTTGAAGAACAATCCGGGCTCAGAATCCA
Source organism: Planctomycetia bacterium (assembly GCA_031426595.1). Taxonomy (GTDB): domain Bacteria; phylum Planctomycetota; class Planctomycetia; order Pirellulales; family Pirellulaceae; genus Aureliella. The sequence continues at coordinate 1,381 of JANPLP010000106.1, forward strand.
ACAAATGCCCAACTCCATACAGCGTGGCTGCTATGTGTTTGCACATCGTCGCGTAGTCGGGACAACTGCATTGCAGTTTGAGTTCTTTGGGGCTTGGAAACATACCCTGCTTAGGATCCGTTAGGCGCGCAAGCACGGCATCAGGTAACTTGCCTCGCATCAAATCCATCAGTGAGCTGACCTGTTGAGCGCAATCGCCGCGAATCGCCTGCCACCTTTGCTTGTTCAGCGGATCGATGGAGATCTTGATCTTATAAAGAGACGAACCGCAGACGAGAGCCGTGATCTTGCTGGGTTCAATTTGTAGATCGACAATCGATCCATTGCGGGCATACGTGCGTCCGCGGGGCATGCGATTTGCCCAATCGGCGTAAATCTCTAAGTTCTTGCACCAGGCAAGTCCCCAAAAACTGGTAGCGATGGCTCGCGATTTGATATGGATCGGGCGAAGATTCTGGCCCTTTTTTGTAAGCTTGCTTGCCTCACGAGTCGCGTTGGCGCGCCGCTTCGCGACTGGAACGTATGGGGCCCATCTATTGCGGAAAGCCATCGTCGAACCTTTCTGAATGCTTCCTACTACATCAAATTGAAGAAGCTTTATTGATATCCAACGAGACGAATCGCAGCAATTCATCGTCAGACATCTCGGTCAAATTTACTTCGCCCGAATCGTCAAACATGTCGCGGCTTATTTGCTTCTTCGACTGAATTAGATCGTCAATGCGTTCTTCCAAAGTGCCTGATGTTACAAACTTATGGACTAGAACATTTCGTACTTGGCCGATACGAAATGCTCGATCTGTCGCTTGGTCTTCAACAGCAGGATTCCACCAGCGATCAAAAAGAACTACATGGCAGGCTTCTGTCAAGTTCAATCCTGTGCCCCCTGCCTTGACCGAGATCACGAAAAATGGCGGGCCAAAGGGTTGCTGGAAGTCACTCACCAATTGACCTCGCGACTTTGCGGAGGTCTTGCCAGTAAGCACCAAACCGGGACGTCCGAAGACTTCATTCAAAAACTGGCTTAGCGGTTCGCACATTGTTTGAAACTGGCTAAAGACCAATACCTTTTCTTGCTTTGCAGCAATGTCTTCACAAAGTCGCTGAAGTTCCACGTACTTGCCAGAGTTCTTCACATCGAACGACTCGCCCTTCAGGTACAACGCCGGGTGATTGCAGATTTGCTTTAGCTGCATCAATGTAGCTAATACGAGACCGCGACGCTGAATGCCAGTGGCCAGGTCCAGCGACTTTTCAAGATCCTTGATCACCTGACTATATAGCGCGGCTTGTACAGTGGAGAGGTTGCAGTCGACACGCATTTCGGTCTTGGCAGGTAAGTCGGGCACAATGTTTGGATCTGTCTTCATCCGCCGTAGCACATAGGGCCGAATGAGCTTTCGAAGCGCAGCGAGATTCCGGGAACGTTGGCGTTCATCTTTGCTAGACACAAATCGTTTGAACTCAGCAGCGCTGCCCAACAATCCTGGCGAGCTAAAATCGAACAAGGACCATAAATCTCCCAAGTGATTTTCTATCGGTGTGCCAGTCATGATCATACGGCAGCGAGCAGGTATAGTCTTGATCGCCTTGGTTTGCAGTGAACCTGAATTCTTGATCGCCTGAGCTTCGTCCAGAACTACCAGCTTCCATTGGATTTTCGCGAGCCATTTTGCATTTCGGATCGATCCATAGGTCACGATGACGACATCCTTATCCGCCACCGCTTTCGCAGGTTCAGATTCGACCGTTTTTAGCGTGTCAATACTCGTTACCGATCGGTGTGCTACAAGCGTATTCAATTGAGGTGCGAATTTGGCGAGCTCGCGTTGCCAGTTTCCCAGTAGAGACGTAGGGACTACGATCAGGCACGGCGATGGGTCATTGCGAGTCGATGATTGGCGTTGTCGCAATAGCGCAATCAACGAGATTACCTGCAAGGTTTTCCCCAATCCCATGTCATCAGCCAGGCATACTCCGAGTCCAAGTTGTGTTGCAAACCAAAGCCAACGCACGCCTGCGGTTTGATAATGACGGAGTTGTGCATTGACGACCGATTCTGGATCAATGTCGCCGCTTCCACTGGGTTCTCGCAGCGATTTGAGTGTTTGCTGCAACCATTCTCCAGGCTCGATGCGTGTCCAACGAACAGTTTCTGATGTCTCGCCTGCATTTCCAATAGCTGCACCGGAGAGCAGTCTCATGGCTTGGAGGAAATCAACGCCTCCAACATGTTGTTTTCTCAAATCTCGCCAGTGCTCTAATGCGGACTTCAGCTTATCTTGATCGACCTCAACCCATTTACCTTTCAACAATACCAGTCCCTCGCGAGCAGCCAGTAACTGCTTTAACTCCGTCTCGCTAAGTGGCTCGCCTTCAATCGTTACACCAACCGTCAGATCCAAGCCATCGATACCGAATCGGCTCGGTTCTTTGGAGCCGATGTTCACAGAGACTTGCGGGCGTGGCGGACGAGCGGCATTCCACCAATTGGGAACGCGAATCACCAATCCCGCTTGTTCCATGATGGGAATCGAAGACAAGAACTCGTACGCTTGCCCGATTCCCCAAGCCTGAGGCGCAAACAGCTTTCGAGATTCCAGCAAACGCTCCACCAGCTTAACCGACCTAGCTGCGCGACTGACCGGTTCAAGCAGTTGGTCGAGCTTGGCGCTGTCCTTCGCAGCGATTGACTCTCGCAATGCTTCGGCCAGTGAAAGATGTTGAGGCTTGCCATCTTTGGCTTGACCTTGCGTATAGGTCGCCATGAAAGCGAATGGAGCATCGGGATTCTTCTTGTTTTCTGCCAGGTGAAATGTCACGCGGCCTATCAGATTCCAGTTCGCAACGAGTGATTTGAGTAAACCAGCCAATCCTTCTTCGTGTCCACTTGCCGCAACTTGCGTATAGGCATCTATGTCATGCCACAACTCTTGCAAGTGAAGCGGGCTCAAGTATTCCAACCCCGGCATGGGCGGCGCAAGTTGCAACCATTCTTCAACCGTCGTCGTATCAGGAGGTCCGACCGCAGACCACTGTTTGGAAGCCGACGAGTATTGGCGACAAAGAGCGGCGAAATAGTTGCGTGCAAAGTCACGCCAAAAAACAAATTCGGCAGGCCAACCCATCATGGCTGACTGCCAGCGACTGGATGCTAAGGTCACGAGTCCACCAGCAAATGACGCATTGAAAGCAACAACGATTTCAGGTGCAATATCTGTCGACTGGACAGGCGAGTCAATCCCGCTTGTTGTAGCGACTAGCCCTAAACTTCCTTGTGGAGAAATGGCAATCCGATGTATCAAGTGATGTATCCTTACTCGCTAAACTTTTTATGTAGGCCTATGATTGGTCCGTAGTTTCTATGATCCGCTTGCTTCATGGCAGCAATGTACTCACCTCGAATCGGACTTTCCATATCGCGGAGGTCGATGGCAGGCCAAATGGTAACCGGTTGGTCGTGTTGCATCAGCCAGATGTTCGCGGGGAGTCTTGCCCATCGACCGTTGCCATCCTCAAACGGATGTAGCCAAACGGCGCGATGATGAAACTCGGCAGCGGTCGCAATCACCAGTTCGCCGGTTTCGCCATGCCGTCCTCGAAGGCCTCTGATTGAGCCTCGAATAGCCTGCCATCTTCGAAACAAACAATCCGGTCAGTGGCTCTGAGACTAGGCGGTCCTGAGTGTTGCATCTGGGTCTTCAACTGCAATCCAGTTCTTGCCAGCGAGCATTGCGAACGAAGACTGTTGGCCACCGAACCAACACCGCCAAGCGAAGAAAGCGGCTTCGAGCAAGCTTGCTGCTGCGCGGACATAAAAATCGCCACGTATTAGGGCAGCCAATTGAGTGCCTACGTCCCAAGCATCCGCTCGTGAACTCCATCGCCAAGAAGAAAACCTGTGTAGCAACCGCCAACGATAAAGTTTCAAGCAACGCGACC
>JANPLP010000107.1:0-1970 GCA_031426595.1 Planctomycetia bacterium
GAGTACAAGATTCTCGCCGAAGCCGGACTCACACCAGGCAAATACAAGGTTGTTATTAGTTCCGGCGACAACATTGATCCCAGCAATCCTGATGGCTTACCTGGTCCAACCGGCAATTACGTTTCGAAAGACCGTATTCCCAAAGAGTACAACACCGCTTCAACCCAGGAAGTGGAAGTGAAAGGCGACAAGCCCAATGTTTTTGATTGGGACATCAAGTAACTCGCAATTCAAAGTTCTCATCCTCGAGCATTTAACGTTTTTAATTTCGTTTCCCAATGTGTTTGGTGGAAGGAGTTTTTCAATGCGATCTAGAAGTCAAGCGTTTACTTTAGTGGAACTACTGGTGGTGATTGCCATCATCGGCATTCTGGTGGGCTTGCTATTGCCCGCTGTCCAAGCGGCCCGCGAAGCTGCGCGCCGTATGCAGTGCTCAAACAACCTTAAGCAGTTGGGGTTGGCCATGCACAATTACGAAAGCGCTTACAAAAAACTTGTAGGCGGCGTCGGTCGTTTCGGCTGCTGCTGGGGGACATGGCAAGTGGGTGTATTGCCTTATATGGAGCAGTCGAATCTTTACAACCTCTATCAAAACTACGGTGGATCGGATCCCGGACCGCGCTACGCAGCGACGGTGAACTTGAACGTGACAAGATCTCGAATCCCTTCTTTGACTTGCCCAAGCGACACCCCCAACGCACCGATCCTTTCGGTGACGAGTCACAATTATGCGGTGAACTATGGCAACACGAGCTTCTTCCAAACGCAGCTTCCCCTAACTCCGCCAATTAATTTTCTCGGAGCGCCGTTTATGGCCTACACCGGATCGACTTCAGACGATGGACCCAACGGCGCTGCGGCCGCTGCGACCTTCACGCGGTTCTACGGTAAGCACCAGTCACTGGCTTCGATAACTGATGGGACAAGCAACACATTGATGGTTGGAGAAATACTGCAAGGCCGACAAAACGACTTGCGTGGATTCACCTGGTGGGGAGGGGCTTCTGGGTTTGTCACTTACATGGCTCCCAATTCGAGCGCACCGGATGTCGTCACAGGAGGAAACTGCGTTTCACTCGCCGCCAATCCTCGCATGCCTTGCACCACTTCAACAACTGCAAGTCGTCCTCGCATGATGGGCGCACGCAGTCTGCATACAGGTGGGGTTCAAGTCGCCTACTGTGACGGTCATGTGTCTTTCATATCGGACAGCGTCGACTACATTGTTTGGAATGGAGTTGGAACCGCCGCAGGGGGCGAAGTAGTCACGATAGAGAATTAGTTTTTGCCGAAAAAGTTTGTTCCAACACTCGTAAGTTCTCAATTGCTCCATCACTTAGTTCGGAGCAACTCTACAAAGCGGGCGAGCTCCCACTCGTCCGCTGCTCGTCTCACTCCTCTTCAATCGCTTGCTTAATCGCAACTACTAACCGCGAGCGAGTCGCGGAAGTCGCATTCAACGCTTCGACGTCGATGCCCAGAAACTCACCGAGCTTGACCGCGAGATCGATATCACGCAGCCCATGATATTGATTTACAATCGCATCGCGCACATAAATCGTCTGACTGAGCCTCTCGAAACCAGACTCATAGCAATCCACCAGAGCGTCGATCCAAGCCTCCGGTACACCGCGCAGTTGGCAATGCTCAACCGACCAGATGTCATCGCCTGTACATTCTGAAAGCAACGTCAGGGCTTTAAGCCGTGTAAGCATAACTGTATGAGACACCTAACTCTCCAGTCGAGTCACCCGCTCCTCAATGGCTGCCAACATCCCTCGCAACTCGTCAACCTCTGCCTGCAATGCAGCCAATTCTGCACCGCTACGCACGGGCTTGATGGAAGCAGAGTCACTCTCATTCTGATCAGGCTCCGCGCTAATGTCGCCACTTACGCCGACAAACCTATTCTTTAACTTCGTCAACTCTTCAGGCTGGTACAAGTTATGCGAGAAGACCTGTCCCCGCCC
>JANPLP010000108.1:0-9896 GCA_031426595.1 Planctomycetia bacterium
ACCAAGTTTTCAGTGATTTTCGTCGAGCAATTAAAAGGCGGCTTCAAAATCAGCTTCCGCAGCCGCTGCACGGCAGACTGCAATCAGATCGCTCGCGAGTTCGGCGGCGGAGGCCATAAAGCGGCTGCCGGCGCGTTCGTCGACGGCCAATTGCGAGACGTGCAACAGCGAGTACTGGATGTGGTTCGAGCCGCGTTAAAAAATGTTTCTTAGCCGAAGTCGCTGACGTTCCTCTAAGTAGAATTTGATCGATGAAAGTAAAACGACTTCGCGAAGATTTTATCGTTCGCGAAATGACGCAGTTCCCGGTGCCCGGCGGACCGCATGCCACCTACCTGCTCGAGAAATCGGGCCTCGGGACTCCCGAAGCGATCCAAGAGATCATCAAGTGCTGGAATCTTTCGCGATCGCAAATTGGTTACGGCGGTTTGAAAGATCGTCATGCGGTGACTTCGCAAACGATCACCATATACCGTGGGCCAGAGCGCGACATTGAACAGCGGAGCTTTACACTGACCTATATCGGCCAAGCTCCACGCGAGTTCGGTGCGAAGGACATCCAGTCGAATGCTTTCGAAATCACACTTCGCGGCTTACGAGCTGACAAAGTGGATGCGATCGAGCAAGCCTGCGCGACTCTGGCGGCTGGTATTCCCAACTATTTCGATGATCAACGTTTCGGTTCATTGGGCACTAGCCGGCAGTTCGTAGCGCAGCCCTGGTGCTTGGGCGATTACGAGCGTGCGTTGTTCTTGATGATTGCCGAGCCAAACTCACACGACCGTCCGCGGGAGCGTGAGCAGAAAGAGATCTTGCGTAAACACTGGGGTGATTGGATCGAGTGCAAACGGATTCTCGATCGCTCGCACCGTCGCAGTGTCGTCACTTACCTGTGCGATCACCCGAAAGATTTCAAACGAGCGGTCGCGCTGGTACGCATCGATCTGCGAAGCATCTATGTGGCGGCTTTCCAAAGTCAGTTGTGGAACCAGATAGTCGCTCAATGGTGGCGAAACCAGCTTCCTGAATCCCAGTTGCTCAAGGTTCAAGGAGCGGGAAGCGAACTAATTCTTCCGGCTGCAATGGAGGCTGAACTCGCTGCAAAAGCAAGACGATTGCAGATTCCGCTTCCATCAGCACGACAAAAAGACTGGGATCCCGAGATCGGTGCTTTGCTCGACACAGTGCTTGCTGACTATGCGATGCAGCGGCACGAGATCCGCCTCAAGTTTCCACGCGATACGTTTTTCTCTAAAGGCGTGCGCGATGTGATGCTATTGCCCAAAGGACTGAAGTGGCATCGCGCCCTTGATGAAGTCGTCGGCCGAGATGATGTCTTTAAACTGAAACTGGACTTCTCTTTGCTGCGTGGACAGTACGCTACGATGCTGATCAAGTTTCTTGACACGGTCAGCCACGGCGCGGTAAGCGACATGTTCGAAGTAGAACAGCCCGAATCCGACGGCGCTCAGTTCGAACCGGAAGAATTTGAGCCGGAAGCTTAATCTCGTAATTGAGGCTGTGCCATCCCAAGTGAAAGACCTGGGATGGTGCTGCTGAATTGTTGCCGAATGCCTAACCCGCGAAGCTCGCGCTGTGCAGTTCGCGTTGAGCCAACTCGAGGTCGTGTTCAACCATGATTCTTGCGAGCTCTCGGACATCCGTGGCTGCGGTCCAACCCAGCTTAGCTTTCGCCTTGCTTGCATCGCCTAGCAAGAGATCGACTTCTGCAGGCCGGAAGTAACGAGGATCAACTTCAACGAACTCGTTCCAGTCCAAATCGAGTTGGCCGAAGACCATATCGAGGAACTCACGAATCGTGCGAGTTTCTCCCGTCGCAATTACAAAATCTTCGGGCGTATCATGTTGAAGCATCAACCACATCGCTTCAACATAATCTTTCGCAAAACCCCAGTCCCGTTTCGAATCTAAGTTACCGAGGTAGAGCTTTTTCTGTAGGCCAACTTTGATGCGTGTGGCTGCGCGGGTGATTTTACGAGTCACGAAGGTTTCGCCTCGGCGAGGCGATTCGTGATTGAACAAAATGCCATTGCAAGCGAATAGATCGTAGCTGCGACGGTAGTTGATGGTTTGGAAGAACGCGTAAACTTTCGCGCATGCGTAAGGCGATTGCGGATTGAAAGGGGTGGTCTCTTTCTGCGGTGTCTCAAGGACCATACCGTACATCTCGGAACTGGACGCTTGGTAGACTTTGACTTGCTTGCGTTTGTTCAGTAGACGAGCTGCTTCGAGAACATTGAGCGCACCCACACCGTCGCTCATCAGCGTATACACGGGCTGATCGAACGAAACTCGCACATGGCTCTGCGCGCCAAGATTGTAAATCTCGTCAGGTTCAATCTCTTGGACAAGGTTGGTGAGCGCCTGCCCGTCCGTCAAATCGCCGTAGTGCAATAGCAGGCGAGGTTTTTCGTGCACATCGTGATACAGATGATCGATACGACCCGTTGAAAAGCTGCTACTGCGTCGAACCAAGCCGTGAACCATGTAGCCTTTGTTCAGGAGCAGTTCGGCTAAGTAAGAACCGTCTTGGCCGGTGATTCCTGTGATCAGTGCTGAACGTGACATGTAAACCTCTAGAAACTGTAAGTAAATGGAAAGTTTGGGATGTATTTTCTGAAACGCTTAATACTCGCGAAGTGAACCTTGCTGAAGTTCGTTTGAAAACGCCGTATAGGTCTGCTTTATGCCATCCTCAAGTGACGTCGTGGGGTGCCAACCCGTCGACTTGAGTAGCGAGATATCCGTCAGCTTGCGAGGCGTACCATCAGGTTTGCTGGTGTCTGTCAGAATAGAGCCTTGGTAACCTACAACCTTTGCAATCATTTGCGTTAGTTCTAAAATACTAAGATCTGCACCCGTTCCAACATTAACCCAGTCTGGCGGATTTTCAACTTTTAAAAGATGCACCAACGCATCGGCTAGATCATCGACATAAAGAAATTCGCGCCGCGGCGAACCGGTTCCCCAGATCGTAATGTTCGGTGCACCAGCTTGTTTTGCTTCATGAATGCGACGAATCAACGCCGGTAATACGTGACTGTTGGATGGATGATAATTGTCGCCAGGCCCATAAAGGTTCGTAGGCATAGCTGTATGGAATAACACTCCATACTCGCGGCGATAATATTGACACAGCTTCAAGCCACAAATTTTTGCAAGCGCATAAGCTTCATTGGTCGGCTCGAGCGGACTAGCCAGCAACTGGTCCTCAGTGATTGGCTGCGTAGCCATGCGGGGATAGATGCAAGTGCTGCCTAAAAACAAAAATCGCTTTACACCGCAGCGGTAGGCGGCGTTGATGGTCGCTAGCTGTGCGTTAAGATTCTCAACTAAAAATTCAACTGGATAAGTATTATTCGCATGAATTCCACCGACACGCGCGGCCGCAAATATAACGGCTTCGGGTTTCTCAGTTTCGAAGAACTCTTGGACAGCTACTGCATTTTCAAGGTCAAGCTCGGTTCGTGCGCGCGTGATGAGTCGACAACCAGTCTCCCGGGCTAAGCGGCGACAGACGGCCGAACCGACCATGCCTCGGTGACCTGCAACGTAAACTGAAGAAAACACAATTCGTCCCGAAATTAGCGTGCTTGGCGGGTGGTAACGTTGCTAAAAGGGTAATTTGTAGGGATCAATCTGGGAAGCCTGCCCCCACGCCGAAGATTTGCGCTAACGGACAATTTACGGAATATGTAGCGATTGGGGGACTTAAATCGGATCCGCTTGGCTGTCCTCAATAGCGACCGATATCCCCTGATCCATGAACCGTACGGAAACTTGTAAACGAACTTCCTTATCACGACGAACAATCACTCCCTCGTATCCCGCGAAAGATCCGTTTCGAATACGAACCTTCATGCCAGGTTCCAGCCTTCGCTCGGGTGCTAAAGGAGCGTTCATCGCGACCAAATTGAAAATCTGCAGTAAGTCTGCCACCAACTTTTCAGGTTCGGGAACAGGCATCGTCCGACTTACGCAGCCGGTGCAAACCGTCCGATAGCGAGCATCCTCGTCGCCGCAAACAAACACATAATTCGCAAATAGCGGCTCGTAACTTTTCCTTAGTCGCCCGTTGGGCGATCGATAGCGGCGCTCGATGACAGGCGCATAAAATGCAATTTTTTCATCGATCAGCTCACGCATCAGCTTTTTCTCTTGCCGAGCCATGGTGTAAATCGCCCACCAAGGATCCTTCAAGGCCTGCTCGCTGGTCAGCAAATTGTCGGGAAAGATATCGGTTTCGCGTTCCAGAAGTGGCATAGTGCTGTAATTGTCCCGAAGAATTGACCAGCGAAGTACCGGACAGCAAATTCATTTTATCGGCGCTTTGCATTCAGGCGATAGCCAGTTTGGCGCTATTCTCCTCGACCTCGCTCACATCGATCCAACTGTAGCGAATTTTCCAATTCACCGCGCCCGGCCATCCACTTTAGTCATCCCCTCGGAGCAAAAATGTACATGGTCCCAATTTGCCTGTATCCCAATTTAGGGTACAGCTTAGCTCCCGCGCGTGTAGCCAGCAGCACGGACTGACGCACACCCAATTTACGGTCATCTCGCAGCAATCTTTCCAGCAGCGAACTCCCAATTCCTCGACGACGAAGGTTCTCATCCACATGCATATTAGCTACCCAAGTACAGTTGCCCACAGTCACACTGCGAACCCATCCCACGATCGCTTCTTCAAATAGGGCCACGTATTGCCGAAACGGAGCGGTTGCAATGATCTGCTCAGCCACTAGAACTCGCGAGCGCGAAGCTTTTGCAAACCGTTCCGCTAACTCGCACGTATCAACTAGGCAAATTCTCGCAATTGAGCAGTCACTTTCGACTCCGTGTGCATTCCCTGATTCAGAAGGGCCAACTCGCGGAATTCGCTTCAACGCGTGAACAAACATCGGCTCTGTCGTCAACAAACGATATCCGAGTCGCTTGTACTGGTCTCGCAGCACAGCGTCTAGCTGTAGCTCACGACTGGCTGCACAGACAACATAGCGACCGCGACTGTACAGCTTGGCAACTCGATCGACCTCTTCGGCAGACACATCGAAAGCGACCCACTCTTCTTTGCGATAGTCCCGAGGATTCGGTCGTTCCGCGTCGCGCAGCCACCACAGCCCTTCGACTTGGGAAGCGATATGTGGGTAAGTCAAACTGCGTCCAAAGCAGTAACCCTGCACAAAGATCTCTATTGCCGCTCGAATAATATCGACAGATTCCGGCATCACTGGCTCAACTGTGGTCGTCTACCTTGAGCGGGCGATCCGAAGTGTACGGGCGTGTGGTAATCACACCTTCTTCGGGACTGCTGGCTGTCGCGTAAAGTCGTTTTGGGATACGACCTGCTAAATAAGCTTCACGTCCTGCAATTGCCGCATGCTTCATTGCAATTGACATACGAACGGGATCGCGCGCGTGCGCGATCGCTGAGTTAAGCAGCACTCCGTCCGCCCCCAGTTCAAACGCAACCGATACATCGCTGGCCGTCCCAACTCCGGCATCAATGATCACTGGATAATCTGGATCGCCTTCCTTGAGATACTCCAAGATGATCCGCAAATTGTTCGGATTCAAAATACCTTGGCCGCTACCGATTGGACTCCCCGCAGGCATCACACTCGTCGCTCCAACTTCTTTCAAACGCCGCGCCACAATCGGATCATCGCTGGTGTAACAGAGCACTTGAAAGCCCGCATCGACCAGCGTCTTGCAAGCTTCGATGGTCGCGACGGGATCAGGCAACAGCGTCTTGCTATCACCGAGCACTTCAAGCTTGACCCAGTTCGCACCGGGGTTCTCCAGTGCTCGCAAAATCTCTCGGCCAAGTTTAGCCACTCGAACTGCGTCCACGGCGTTGTAACAACCGGCTGTATTCGGGAGCAGCAAATACTCTTTGGGATCGATGTAATCGAGGATGTTCTGCCCAAGTCGATCGTACATCTTCTCTCGACGAACCGCGACCGTGACCACTTTCGCCCCTGAAGCCGCCAGCGATTCTCGCATGATCTCGAGTGTATCGTACTTGCCGCTGCCGACGATCAGGCGAGTAGGAAGGGTGTGGTCACCGATCTTAAGTGGACGATCTTGCATGGAGTTTAATTGAGTATGTAGTGAATTCGGATCGCAAGCTTATCGGGCGCCGTTGGGTTGCGATTGAGTCACGCGTTCGATAGCGGAACAGCGGGCAATACGCCCGCACTCCCAACGCCCGCGGCCAGTTTCTCAACCGCCACCGACCAGCGTGACGACTTCAATTGTATCGCCCGCTTGCACTTGATGCTCGGCGTGCTCTTCATGCGGCACAATTTCTAAGTTCACTTCGACCGCGACCAGACGACTGCGAATCCCTGCCTGCTCAAGGAGCTGCGCAATCGTCGTACCCATCGACACTTCTTTGACGTCGCCATTGAAGCGGATCGAAATTCGTGGTTCGGTCATGTCTTCACACTCGCAGGAATTCGTTTACTCATCGAACGCCGCATCGAAGGCGCGATCGCTCGGGCTGAAGTCCAGTCGCTTCGTAAATTCGCAAGCTTCACGAGCGCCAAATTCGCGGTTCATCCCGGAATCTTCCCACTCGATGCTCAGCGGGCCTTGGTACTTGGCTTGGTTCAACGCGCGAATAATCTCTTCAAAATTCACACCACCACGACCGGGACTCCGGAAGTCCCAGCCACGACGCGGGTCGCCGAAATTAATGTGACTCGAAAGAATACCACTGGTGCCATTCAAAGTTGTGATCGCGTCTTTCACGTGCATGTGATAGATGCGATCTGGGAACCGACGAATAAAGGCAACGGGATCAATGCCCTGCCAAATCAAGTGGCTTGGATCGAAATTGAAACCGAACTCTTCGCGATTACCGACCGCTTCGAGAGCGCGTTCAGCGGTGTAGATGTCGAAAGCAATTTCAGTCGGGTGAACTTCCAACGCGAACTTCACACCGCACTCACCGAACACATCCAAAATCGGATTAAATCGCTCCGCGAACAACTTAAAGCCGGCTTCGATCATCTTTTCGGAAACCGGTGGGAATGAATACAGCAAGTGCCAAATGCTGGAACCAGTAAAACCGTTGACCACACTGACGCCGAAACGCTGAGCCGCTCGAGCGGTCTGCTTCAACTCTTCAATCGCCCGCTTGTTGACACCCTCGGGTTTGCCGTCTCCCCAAACATAATCCGGCAATATCAACTTATGACGCTCATCGATCACGTCGCAGACAGCTTGACCGACCAAGTGAGCACTAATCGCATGGCATTGCAGTCCGTTCGCGTCCAGCAGGGCGCGTTTCTTCGAGCAATAATCGTCCTGTGACATCGCCTTGTCGACTTCGAAGTGATCGCCCCAGCAAGCCAATTCGATTCCGTCGTAGCCGAATTGCTTGGTGAGCTTCACCATGTGGTCGATTGGAAGGTCGGCCCATTGGCCAGTAAACAGCGTCACAGGGCGTGCCATATCTTCACTCCTAAAAAACAATATTGCGCAAGTTACAAATGAGGGTAGCAGCCTAACTTCCAGTGGCCGAAAGTGGTAGTGGGGCAGCGGGCCTTTTGCTCGCGCCATCAGTTTTAATGGCCATTCAAGTGCCTAAGCCGTCACTTAGCACCTGCCTTGAGTCCCTTAACGTATCAACGCATTCGAAAATCTTAAGACCAACGCCCCTCGCCTCAAATCGCTACCGCCGTACTCGCAAGCGTTACAATCGGGCTAGTTTTTCGAATACTCGATCCCCATAGTGCCCGCTGAGCTTCCGGATGTCCGCAAACGCTTCCCAGCCTCGATCTCCTCTGAGTTTGCTTGTCCTTTCTTTGTGTGAGAACGGCTGGGTTGCTGCCACCGACCTTAAACTTGAATCCTGTGTTGAGCAGTTGGTAACGTCCCACCACAGCTCAGCTTGCTTGCTGCAATTTTTATCCACTTCGGAATGCGGATTATCTACTGCTGCTACACGTATTTTGCATCAAGTTGCGGACTCCGGAATTTCTCTACTGGCCGGCTGGCCGCGCGCGTGGGGCGCATCGATCGATGATTGGATCGGGCCGCGATTCTACTTTTCTACAAGCCGTAATTTATCGACTGCTCAGCAGTACTTTAGTCTCACGAGTTCTCAGATCGGTCGGCATGGGAACAAGCAACCGAACTGGCCTGCTTTCGTCGATGCAGCCCTGCAGTTCTCGCATCGCGATCACTTGCGACCGCTCATCGTGCCTGGAACAAGTCTCTCGGATGCAACCATGCAATTCTCCGACCGCGCGGAGCTCGACAGCCTCACGATTGAATGCGATACGCGTCGCACTGTCGAAGAGTGGCTGAGCGATCTGCTCAGCAAGCTGGAAGCTGCCTGCGAGACCGACTCCCTTGAAACGTTCGCTGCGTCGCTTGCTTCGCGACTGCTGATCTCACCACCGCTCGTTGCTCCGCACGAATCAGCTATCAGCGTCCTGCCACTACAAGATCGCTTCGCCATCGCAATTGCGGATCGCGTGTTCGCCATTCACGTGCGACGCGGCGGCACGATATCGCAATTGCTAAGCGCACGACTTGCCGATCACCGCTTTCCCACGGCTAGCGTCTTCGTTGCTTCGCTGCTTGAACCGTCGACTCCACTGCACGAGTTCCAGCAGTGGCTGGATCGCGGCGCGGTCGGTTGGCTTCTGCCAAAACCGCCTCAACAGTTTTACTCGGCCTTCGCATGTTCCACTGCAACCAGTGAATCGCCTCATGTCCAATCGTTGGTGTTGCCGCTCAGAGCTATTTACAACCCTAGTCGCAACAGCCTCCGAGGCTTGCAACAAGATTGGCCCTATCTGGCGCACTGCACGCGCGGCAACGCCGGCCCGCTGCCCGAAGAATCGATGGAACGATACATAGATCGAGTTTGGAGTCGCGGATCGGTGCCTGAATCCAATGCGTTCGCAACGCTCGCGCAAATACTCGAACAGCAGCGTGTCGCAGGCAACACGCGGATGACACGATCCGAATCGCGTTGCGTCAGTTTCTCCGCCGTACCGCTCGCCGAGCTACTCAGTCGTCGCCAGTTCCGTTCACATCTTGGGCGTTGGGATTGGGAGCCGTACGGTGTCTTGGTGCGGCGTGACGCCCTCGAGTCGCTCGGAGCTCGCCCTGTTATCTATGGCGACGAAGTGGATTTCAAACAATTGAATGAGGATGACCAAGACTTCTTCCAACCTCGCTACACAAAAACCACTCGCAAGCTGGAGGATTGGTCGATCGAGCAGGAATGGCGCCTGCGCGGTGACTTGAACTTTCGTGATCTACCTATTGAATCCGTTCTTATCTTCGCCGCATCTCGATCCCAGGCGGATCAAATTGCAAGACACGTTCCATGGCCCGTGCTATCGATCAACGAGCGTTAGGTTTAATGTAGGCCGGAACAAGCGAAAGCGACGTTCCGGAATCTTGCTGTGATAGACCTGGTGCATGGGAATGCCGGATCGACGCGGTGCTTGTTCCGGCCTTGGTTATCACAAAAAGCCTGGCTTCGGGACACCTTAACCGCGTAGGTCAGCACATCGATTCCGAACACCGAAGCCAAGACTATCTGGTGGGCGGCACCAATTGATTTCATTAGGCTTAATGTAGGCCGGAACAAGCGAAAGCGCCGTTCCGGCATCTTGCTGTGATAGGCCTGGTGCATGGGAATGCCGGAACGGCGCGGTGCTTGTTCCGGCCTACTTGGTTATCACAAAAAGCCTGGCTTCGGGACACCTTAACCGCGCAGGTCAGCACATCGATTCCGAACACCGAAGCCAAGACTATTTGGTGGGTGGCACCAATTGCGTTCATGTTGTCTCACAGAACTCATCAGAAAGGTTGATGTCGTGTTCCCAGCAGTCTCTCTATTCGTG
>JANPLP010000109.1:0-2267 GCA_031426595.1 Planctomycetia bacterium
GAAGCGGTTGAATTCGAAAGCCAAACGCAAGTCGGCTGCGGCCCCAGCGGATCCTGCGAAACCTACTAACGCGTCGCCGCCCGATGGGTTATCCTGACTCGGCCCGCGAACCATCCATTTCCTAAGTCATTAATCCGTACGAATTAAGTTGTAGTAAATGCGCAGTACTCAGTCGCTGTTTGAATCGGTTTCCACGGAATTGCACAAGTTGTTCATCGGGCAAGACGAGTTGGTGTTGTCGACGATGGTGGCTCTGTTTTCGGGCGGGCATGTATTGATCGAAAGTCTTCCCGGGATGGGAAAGACCTTGTTCGTGCGAGCTCTCGGTAAAATTCTTGGCTGCAAGTTTGGCCGCATTCAGTTCACCGCCGACTTGATGCCGTCAGACATCACCGGTGCACCGATGCTCGACATGCGAACTCAGGAGTTTCGCTTTCGACCGGGGCCCGTATTCACTCAGTTACTACTGGCTGACGAAATCAATCGCTCGCCCGCAAAAACCCATGCTGCATTGCTGGAGATTATGCAAGAGTACCGTGTGACAGTCGACGGGACGAGTCACGTGCTGCAGCGACCGTTTTTAGTGATGGCAACTCAGAATCCGATCGAGAGCGAAGGTACGTACAACTTGCCGGAGGCGCAGTTGGATCGCTTTATGTTTAAAGTGGTCGTTGAATATCCCGGCGAACAAGAGGAAGCTCAAATTCTTACCTTGCACAGTCAACAAGTGGATCTCAATCAGCGTCTGGAGACCGAGTTGCAGCAGATCACTAGCCCTGAGGAGATACAAGCCGTCATCGCCGCGAACGCAATGGTTAGAGTCGAACCACACTTGATCACCTACATCAATCGGATTGTTCGGTTGACTCGTAATTGGCCAAGTTTTCACTTGGGGGCTTCCCCACGCGCTGGTTTGTCGCTGGTACAAGGCGCTCGCACACTCGCCTCATTTCGCGGTCGAGATTATGCGATACCGGATGACGTCGTTGAGATTGTATTGCCGGCGCTGCGGCATCGTGTGATTATGTCCGCAGAGGCAGAGGTGGAAGGATTGAAAGTGGACGACCAAATCATGCAATTGTTGCGCAGCATTGAAGTGCCGCGTGGTTAATTCAAGAGCTCGTAGGAACATTGCATGAAGTCTGAGAGCTCCGAACTAACGACGGTTTATGAACTCGGAATTAGTCCTTGGCTATTGATGCTGGCGGTGCTCGTGCCGCTCGTGTTGATGATGGCTCTGCGCCGTACGTTTCCGACGGGACGTCTGACCTTGATGGCGCTAGTCCCGTTCGTGATGACCTTGATTATTCCCTGGATGCCGGTTTGGTGGTGGTATCTCGTGGTAACTGTTGACTCGGTGATTGTACTGGCGGCGGTCATCGATGCTTGGACGCTCCCCAATCTCAGCCAGATTCATGTGTCTCGGAGCATGCCGCGGGTTGCATCACTTGATAAACCGCATCCTGTCGAGGTTGCGATTGACAATCGCGGCACGCGCAAACTTCTGATGCGATTGTCGGATGATGCTTCAGATCATTTGACACTTGAGCCTCCGGTGCACAGCGTGACTTTGTTGCCTGGCAAACGGGTCACGGTCCAGCACACCATTACTTCGCATCGTCGCGGCGCGTTTGTGCTTGAGAATCTCTATTGCCAAGTCGCAAGTGTGCTAGGACTGTGGCGACAGCAACACGTGTTTGCCTCAAAAAACGATCTGCATGTTTATCCTGACATCAAGCAGATCAGCGAGTACGCGCTGCTGGCTCGTACGAACCGCTTGAGTCAGATTGGCGTTCGACGAACACGGAGAGCGGGGCAGGAAAATGAGTTCGAGCGGCTGCGCGATTACCAGCAGGATGACAATTACAAACATATCGATTGGCGAAGCACCGCAAGGCGGCAGAAGACGACGGTGAGGCAGTTTCAAACTGACCAAAGTCAGCGGGTGATTTTTTTGCTCGATTGCGGACGCATGATGACGAACGAGTATGAAGGCTTGAGTCTGCTCGACTACGCACTCAATTCAGTCTTGATGCTCAGCTATGTAGCGCTGGATCAGGGGGATTCAGTTGGCATGATCTGCTTTTCGGATCACATCCATCGCTATGTTCCGCCAGCGGGCGGCAAGCGGCAAATGAATCGTATCCTGCACGCCGGTTTTGACCAGTTTCCACGTTTGGTGCAATCGCGTTTTGACCAAGCATTCCTGTATTTGTCTACGCATTGTCGACGTCGCTCGCTGGTGGTTTTGATCACGAACGTGATCG
>JANPLP010000110.1:0-1461 GCA_031426595.1 Planctomycetia bacterium
CTTAGCACTCCCCGCTTGACTGCACAGCGAAGCGAAATGGGTGGCAGCGTCGCTTTAAAAATCATAAGTGAACTCCCGCGAGGCTTCGAACCAGCTATTCTCGATTCTCAAAATCGCCAATTGCCATCAAACTGGAACCGAGCGGGTTGCAGCCCTCGGTATCTTGCCGACAATCAATTTGTCCCAAACGTTAACTTCGAATTGGATCAAATAGCATGGCTCAGGTATTGATCATTGGCGGCGGCTTCGCAGGACTCAACGCCGCCAAGGCGCTCGGACGCGTCAAGGATGTCGAAGTTACTATCGTCGACAAATCGAATCACCATCTGTTTCAACCGCTGCTGTATCAGGTCGCGATGGCAGGTCTTAGCCCCGCAGACATCGCAGCCCCCATCCGCAGTCTGCTGGCTCGCTATAAAAACGTCCGCGTTTTACAAGGCGAAGTTCAGAAGCTAAATCTTGCCGAAAAGAATGTTGAAACCGATTTCGGCTCGCTCCCATTCGACTACCTCATAGTCTGCTGCGGCGCGCGCCATAGCTATTTTAAGCACGAGGAATGGGAAGAGTTCGCACCTGGTCTGAAGAGTTTGGAACAAGCAACCGAAATCAGGCGACGAGTCCTAAGCGCCTATGAATCTGCTGAGCGTTCATCGGATGCAGCCGAACGAAAACGATTGTTGACCTTTGTGATCGTCGGCGGTGGCCCAACTGGCGTTGAACTTGCCGGTGCAATCGGCGAGATGAGCCGCTTTACGCTCGCACGCGACTTTCGGAATATTGATGCCACATCCGCCAGAGTCATTCTCATTGAATCTGGAGATCGCATCTTGTCGATGTTCGATGAGTCCCTGGGCGCACGCGCGACACGCGATCTTGAACAACTCGGCGTTCAAGTGTGGACCAACAGTCTTGTAACGAACATTGATGCCCAAGGAGTCGAAGTTGGTTCCACCGAACGCATCCAATCGGCAACCGTGCTCTGGGCTGCCGGAGTTCAAGCATCTCCCATCGGCAAAGACTCGGGGCTCGAAGTGGACCGCCAAGGTCGCGTTATCGTTGAACCCGACCTGAGCATCAAAGCGTTTCCCAATGTGTTCGTCGCCGGCGACCAAGCCAGCTTTTCACACCAAACCGGTAAGCCACTAGCGGGCATCGCGCCCGTTGCCACCCAACAAGGTGAGTACATCGCCAAGCTCATTCGGCGCGAATTGAAAGGACAACCCCGCAAACCCTTCCACTACTTTGACAAAGGCCAAATGGCAACCATCGGGCGTAGCCGTGCGATCGTTCAAGTAGGCAAGTTCAAAGTGACCGGCTTCGTCGCTTGGCTAATGTGGCTACTCGTTCACATTTACTTCCTCACCGGCTTCGAAAATCGCTTGCTGGTTGTCATGCAATGGGGCTGGTCCTACCTCTCGTTTCGACGCGGCGCTAGATTAATCGTCAGCAAAGAGTGGCGTC
>JANPLP010000111.1:0-4379 GCA_031426595.1 Planctomycetia bacterium
AGTCGCGCCACGGCCACATCGTGCGCTCGTTGTCACCTTGGTAACCGTTGGTGTCGGCATAGCGAGCCGCGTCGAGCCAGTCCCATGCCATCCGTTCGCCGAACGCTGGCGATTCAAGCAACCGCTCGACGACTCGATCGAAAGCCAGCGGCGTGCTGTCGTTGAGAAACTGATCAACTTCCGCTTGCGTAGCTGGCAATCCAGTCAAGTCCAACGTGACTCGCCGAATCAAAGTTCGTCGGTCCGCCTCTTCAGCCGCTTTCCAACCGCGCGCTCCGAGCTGTGCTTGAACAAAAGCATCGATCGGATTGCGGATGGTCCCAGCCTCTCGTGCTTGAGGAACAGGAGGCTTTATCAACGGCGTGAAGGACCAATGCGACTCCCAGCCCGCGCCTTCTGCAATCCACCGCCGCAGTAAATCAATCTGCTCAGCCGACAGTTGCTTGTTCGATTTCGGCGGTGGCATACGCTCGTCCACATCATGCGAAACGAGCCGCCGTAGCAATTCACTTTCCTCGGGCTTACCAACCACAATCGCCGTCAACGCACCTTCGTGCGTATCCAAACGCAGGTCAGCTTCGCGATGATTTGCATCAGGACCATGACAGTAGAAGCAATTGTCCGAAAGTATCGGTCGGATGTCACGTTTGAAAGAAACTTGCGCGAACGCCCCTTGTTCGGAAAGTGCCAGTAACAAGAAACTTAAAAGGAGACTTGGAAGTCCTAGGATCGCATTGTGCTTCGAGTGCACGTGCATAGTCAGTAGGTTCATGTACGAAACCAAGGAGGAGATTTGGCGGGTCTCTCAATTATAGTTCATCGCGATGCCGATGAGATCCCAACGGTCTCGGCTAAATCTAGTGGATTGTGCAAACTCGTGACGGAGCGTTCTCGAGTGGACCAAGCCTTACTCGAACTCGCGAACAAGTTACTTCATCCGACTCGTTTTTTCGAGAGACGCAATTTCTAACCTTGCCATCCCTAACCCTGCGGATCCAATGCCTGGGAGCCAATGCCTGATCCAGCCGGCATGAATTTACAAAGGAAAATTCCAAAGAAGTACAAGCCAACCATGGGGAAAAACAACCCAAGCATCGTATACACATCCGCGGGTGTAAGCACCATGGCGAGAAACGCGATGATAAGCACCGCCATTCGCCACTGCTTGACATACAGTTCGACACTAACCAAACCGAAGCGATGCAACGCCAGCATGACCAACGGCAATTGAAAAGCGATTCCGAAACCAAGCGGAATCATCAACGCCAATGACATGTACTCGTTGAGCCGCGGAGCCATATCGATGTCCATCTCCAGGTTGTAAGTAAGCATGAAGCTCATCATCAACGGAAAGACAACAAAGAAAGCTAACGAGATGCCCGCAAAGAACAACCCTAAGCTCAACGGCATGTACCAATAAACATAGCGTCGCTCATGCGGATACAAACCCGCAGCCAGAAATTGCCAGATATGAAAGAAGATCCCAGGGCTGCCGATCATCGCGCCTACAACCAAGCCCGCCTTCAGCCAAATCATAAAACTTTCTAGCAGATTGAAGGTAAGCAGCTTGTCTTCGATCGGTCGCCACAGCAGCACAGGTTGCAAACGCACCAAGCGCGAGATCTCAACGTCCTTCCAGGGATTGATGGCGGCCTGAGTGGCCGCCGCTTTGCGTTCGGTCTCTGCGTTTTCTTCTGCTTTGGTCTCCGCGCCGTCGCTATTTTCAGCCGCAGGTTCGGTGGCTGGTACAGCAGCAAGCCCCGGGGCTAGCTCTGACTCGCCGGTCGTTGTAGCGTCGGGAGCGCTGCCAGTGCCCAGCGCAGCCACCTCAGGCAAAGTGAGCGTCGACGATAACCTTAGTTCGCTCGGGTCGACAAAGACGCGCTCGGGAACCACTCCGTTCGTTCGCATCCAGACAGCCGTCTCATTCGACGCCGCCACTCCATTTATTTTGTAGAATTCCCGCTTGGCCTGCTCTATCTTGAACTCGCTCAACGAAGCGCGCAGCGGTGCCTCGACGAACTTGACGACGCTCGTACCAAAATACAATCCAATCGCCGTACCGACCCCCAGCCAGATAAACGCCTTGGTAAATGCCTTACGCAGCTCTTCGAGATGTTCGCCGAAAGACATCGAGCTTTTTTCGAACAAATCGTCGACTAATTGTTTGGACTTTTTAAGCATCCACACTTTCCTTTGTTGCGGTCGACTGGTCGATTCAGTGGCTCGCAAGTCAGTGGCTCACGGAACTTTTAAAATCGACCGGCGGGTAGGTTAGCCCGCGATTGGTGAGGCTGGTCTCGGGAGAGTTGCCGGTGGTAACTCTACCAGCATACATCATAGTAACAGCATACCGTTATCTTCGAATAATCGCAGGTATCCTTGCACATTCGCCCGCTTGGCGTAATCTCGTACCCGCCGTCTGCTTGGGCCCTACTTTCATCCGATTGGAGATTGCATGCCGCCAGCCTACTTTCTGCTTACTGAGCCCGCGCTTCGTGACTATCTTTGGGGGGGCCGAAAATTGCAATCCGTTCTTGGCAAGCCGCTCCCCACAGAGGGCGTGTGGGCTGAGAGCTGGGAAATCGTCGACCACCCAGAACACCAGAGCGTGATTCGCAATGGTGCTTTGGCTGGCCAGTCGCTCCGCCAAATCTCAGAAACGCACCCGCAGTGGCTTTTCGGCGACTCGCACGAACCGCGGCTGCCGCTCTTGCTGAAATATCTCGATTGCCAACGCGTGCTGAGCGTCCAGGTCCATCCGGAAGATGCGTACGCGCAGCAAATGAATCCCCCAGATCTCGGCAAAACAGAGGCCTGGTACATCGTTGACGCCGAGCCCGGCGCAGTCCTCTTCGCTGGCCTCAAGCCGGGAATAACTCCCGATCAGTTACGTGCAGCTATAGACATTGGGGAAGTCGAAAGATGCCTGCATCGCATCGAGCCCAAACGGGGCGATTGCGTTTTCATTCCAGCCGGCACAGTCCATGCGCTCGGAGCCGGTCTGTTGGTGGCGGAGATTCAGCAAGCTTCCAATACCACATTTCGCTTGTTCGATTGGAATCGCTTGGATGCGAACGGCAAGCCGCGGGCGCTGCACATCGAACAGTCGTTAGAGGTGATCGATTTTGAGAGTGGTCCACGGCCGCTTCAAACTGCCGCTGCGACGGAGCAACCCGGTCGCGAACGCTTGGTGCATTGCGATAAGTTCACTTTCGATCGCCTTACCGGCTCGCTCAGCCTGGCAGGTGACGGGCGATTGCATTTGCTGACCGCGCCCTACGGCGGTGTAAGCTTACGCGGTGCAAGCCAAGAAATAGCACTAACGACCGGAGAATCTGTCATCGTGCCTGCCGCCATGGGAACCGTCCAAGCCCAAATCGAGGACGACAAAACTCTGCTTGACATGTACGTGGTTTAATTCGTGGCAACAAAAAAAGAACCGCTTTGGCGTAGTTCCAAAGCAGCTCTTAGGTTGTCTCCACGGTCGCATACAGCAAACTAAGCTGGCGCTTCTTCCATCATCTTCTTCCGAACTTTGAGGAGCAACGCTTTCGTGGCTTTGATACCAGCGTACTCGTCCAACTTGCTACCTTCGTACTCGATACCAACCCAGCTCTTGTAACCGGCATCGGTAACAATCTTCATCATCTTAAAGTAATCGGTCTTGGTCTCATTCCCCTGCTCGTCAAAGTCATGGCTCTTCGCACTCACCGACTTGGCATACGGCATGGTCTCTGTGACACCCTGATAACGGTCGTATTCGTGGAAATTGCCAAAGTCAGGTAAGGTTCCGCAGTTCTTCAGACCCACCGAAGCGATTGTCTCAGCCAGCCACTTGCCGTTCGAGCTCAAACCGCCGTGATTCTCAACGATAACGTTGATGTTGTGCTGAGATGCAAATTCGCTGAGGCGACGCAGACCATCCGCGGCCAATTTTTTCGCTTCTTCGTAGTTGCTGGTCGACTGAGCATTCACCCGAATCGAATGGCAGCCGAGGAACTTCGCGGCTTCCACCCACTTGTAATGATTCTCAACCGCCGTCTTACGTTTCGCTTCATCTGCATCGCCCAGCGCACCTTCGCCGTCGATCATGATCAAGACTGCCTTCACCGCCAAATCGTCATGACGCTTCTTCAATTCTTCGAGATACTTTTGGTCTTTGGCTTTGTCTTTGAAGAACTGATTGACGTATTCGACCGCACTGATCTTGAACTCTTCTTTTGCCGTCTTGGCAAAGTCGAGGTTGTCGAGTTTGCCGCCAAAGATCGTCTTGTGCAGCGACCATTCGGCCAGCGAAATTCGAAAAGGCATCTTCTGCTTGCCTTCTTGCGGTTTTGCAGCCGCATCTTGGCCGATGCTCATCGAAGGAGTTGCTA
>JANPLP010000112.1:0-1228 GCA_031426595.1 Planctomycetia bacterium
TGTGCTGCTGATGTGCTACACGAAAATCGGCCGGAACGTGATCGCCAGCGCGTCGAGACTCAAAGCGATCATCAAGTACGGCGTGGGCATCGATGCAATCGATATCGATGCCGCTCGCGAATATGGGATTCCGGTGGTGAATATTCCCGACTACGCCGAGGAGACGGTCGCCGAGGGTGCTTTTGCCTTGATGATGGGGTTAGCCAAACGATTCAAACCCATTCACGAGGCGATGCAGAGGGACGGTTGGATATGGCCGGAGTCGCGTTGGTTAGCAAATGATCTTGCCGGCAAAACGCTGGGGCTCATTGGGGTAGGCCGGATTGGACGCAGCATGGCTCGAATGGCGGCCGCATTCCGTATGCGAGTCGTGGGATACGACCCACCTGCCTCAAGCATTCCCGTTGAGCGATTCCAAGACCTTGGGGAAATGTTGGAAGCATGCGATTTTGTTTCCGTGCATTGCGTGCTCAACGCGCAGACGCAAGCGTTGATTGGTCAAGCAGAATTTTCGCGCATGAAACCGACCGCCTATTTCATTAACGTATCGCGAGGTGAAATCGTGGACGAAAGGGCATTGCTCCACGCGTTGCAATCCGGGCGCATCGCGGGCGCGGGGCTCGATGTTTACGGACTAGAACCGCTTGCAAAAACAGACCATCTATTTTCGCCCCTTTATAAAATGGACAATGTACTCCTGTGGCCGCATTTGACCTTCTACACCCGCGAAGCCATGCATCGGCTCGAAGAAGAAACTTGGGCGCGATGCATCGAGGCGATCGAAGGACGCCTTCTGACTGTTAAGTCCCATGACCCTCGCTTGAGGGCCCAGGCGGTCGGCGTATCGTTTTCATAAAGCATCCTGGGCACGTTGGGTTGCCTTGGCTCAGTTGGTTATGTGTGCCAGAATCGACGGATGAATCGCCCAATTTTCATTGCAAATTAACCAGTCCTACCCAGCGCGGTGGGGTTCGAATCGGTATTCTTGGAACATAAGATAAAGTCCGCCTGAGGACATGGAATCAACTTCACAAGCATTCTCACTTACCCCCCGTTCACTATGTTTGACTTAAAGAAAATACCGGATGCTGTCCACTTCGAAGGTGGCCTGACGAGACGATTGGTTCTGGCTTACGGAGCCGCACTCGCCGGGTTGCCATTGGTAACGTCGCGACTCGCAGCTGCGGACCGCAAAGTCGTTTTTGAGAGCAATCCCTTTAGCTTGGGA
>JANPLP010000113.1:0-5601 GCA_031426595.1 Planctomycetia bacterium
ACCAGCAAGAGAATTCAACAAACAACAAAACAATGCAAACGCATAAATACCTCGGCCCGATATGCTGCGAATAGCATGATTGTAGGTGTCGCTCACCACAACGCAACCATCTGCTCGTATCGTCGAAACAGCTGAAGTTCAAGGAATCTGATTCTGCACTTAATTTGCGCCAGAATCTTACGCTAAAAATCCGCCTGAAGAGCTGTCGGTGATCATCCGCTCGCGCAGCGATTGCAAGCCGCGTTTTAATAATCCAGCGACCGCCATTTCGCTCTTCTTCATCGACTCGGACATTTGCTTCAATGAAA
This sequence comes from Planctomycetia bacterium, assembly GCA_031426595.1. Taxonomy (GTDB): domain Bacteria; phylum Planctomycetota; class Planctomycetia; order Pirellulales; family Pirellulaceae; genus Aureliella. The sequence goes on from JANPLP010000113.1 coordinate 309, forward strand.
AGCCTTCGACATAGCGCAATCGCAGCGCTTCTCGTTGTGTTTCTGGGAGGTCCTCAAGGCAGTTTGCTAAATACACGGCTGCTTCGTCGCGCATCAAGCGTTGACTTGGCGAGGTGGTTTCTGACGGAGCGAGGTCGGTGATCGCAGGGCGGCTATCGGTCGGACTATTGGAAACTTCGCGGCCCGCCGATCGCTTTTGCGTAAACAGATGTCGTTGATGCGCGGACGAAACATTGTTACGCAGAATGTTGCGCAGCCATCCCAGCAACTCTTCAATCTGATGGCCGCGGAAGTTTGCCAAGTCCCGCTGCGCTTCGAGGAAAGTAATTTGCACCACATCCGAGGGATCTAATCTCCCATTCAGCCGCGGGTCGAGATAACGTTGTGCTAACACAGTTAGGTAAGCGCGGTAATTCTCCAGCAGCGTGCCGAGCGAATCGGCGTTGCCTTGGAGCGCTTCTTCTAAAAGTTGCTGATGATAAGTGCGATTCACACGCGCGCCTTAAGTTATGCCGTTACTTCTTACACTTGCTGGCAACTTGACACACCGCACAGCCACCTTTTGTACCACAGCCGTTCTGCGCCTCTTCGGTACCGCAACCCGGCCCGCAGCCATGTTCGAGCAACTGAGCGAATTTGCTTTCGCGCACCGATCGTTCGTAGATCGCCACCAATTGATCCAAGTGCTGTTGAATCTCTGGCGATACTTCGGAAAGAAAATGAAAGTATAAAGTCTTGCCGTCCAGCAGCGGTTCGACGTCGATCAGCAGCCCCGCTACGTTCCTTTCGCTCAGCCATTGTTGGCAAGCGTGATGCGCTTGATCCGCCAATTCGTGCAGATGGCCCCAGAGAATTTCATCTTCAGTCGTCATGCGACGCAGGAGGCGCCCGTCGCTAAGATCGACAGCGGCGGGCTTCAGTTGAGCTGGGCCGAGTACTTGACCCATTTCCACGCCACGCTGCGTCCGACAGACCACCCGCGAACCTCGCCGCAAACTCGCCTGATCCAAGCTGCGGAAGCGCCCGATCTGCCCCAGTTTTCCAACCCGTACGAGATAGCAATCCGTTCCGTCGATCGTCTCGTCGGGCACATCTTCGAAGGCAGTTTCAAGCATCACAAACAGTATCCGTGGGTCATTCAGAATTAAGAGCAATTCGGCTACCATAGTGGCGGCTTACGGCCGGCGAACTGCAACTGTTCGCCGCGTCGAAAACCATGGCAGACTATTCAGGGGCGAGGTTTAGCTCACACGTTCACCACGCCGCGGTGGTTTTGCCGTGTTAAGTATAAGTGTTAGTCCTTTGTCCAGATTAAATTTTAGGGTGGCACACCCTGAGGCTTTGCGAAGGGCGTGGCGAATATCGGTCAAATAGCCCCCTTCGCAAAGCCTCAGGGGGTGCCACGCAAATCCGATCAAACCTAAAAATAAATTTGGACAAAGCACTAGGTTAATAGAGCGTAAAGTCATTGGGGCGGGAATTCAAGCAACTGATGACGTTCACTAGTCAAGATTATACGGACTCGCATGATTATTTCGAACTCAACCGTCTCGGCGGACAACAAATGGCTTCAACTCGCGTCTCAAGTCCTCGATGGCGTCGACGTTTCATTTGAGCAAGCTGAAGAGATTCTCGCCAGCCCGAACGACGAGCTGCTCGATGTGATAGCTGCCGCGTACCGTTTGCGACATCGATACTTTGGTAAGACGGTGCAGTTGTATTTTCTGGTGAATGCGAAGAGTGGCCTGTGCCCGGAAGATTGCGGATACTGTTCGCAATCAAAGATTTCGAGCGCCCCGATTGAAAAGTATCGGATGCTCTCGGCTGACCAGTTGCTCGAAGGGGCTCGTGTGGCCGCCGAGCGACAGTCGAAAACCTACTGCATCGTGATCAGTGGTCGCGCGCCCAGCGAACGCGAGATGACCGCTGTAGAAACCGTGGTGCCCCGAATCAAAGAAGAATTGGGCCTGAAGATCTGTGCCTGCCTCGGGTTGCTCACTCCAGAACACGCGGCAAGGCTGAAAACTTGTGGTGTTGATCGTGTGAATCACAATTTGAATACCGGCGAAGAACATTACGCCGATATCTGCTCGACGCACACCTACCAAGATCGATTGAAGACGCTCAACAACGTTCGCGATGCGGGGCTCGAACTCTGCAGCGGCGGCATCGTCGGCTTGGGTGAGTCGCATCGCGATCTGGTCTCGATGGCCATGGACCTGCGAGCCCTCAAGACAGAGTCGATCCCACTCAATTTCCTGCATGCGATTGAAGGCACGCCTCTGCAAAACCGCAATGATCTTACGCCGCAAGATTGCTTGCGAGCCCTGTGCATGATGCGATTTGTGAACCCGTCGAGCGAACTGCGCATCGCTGGAGGCCGCGAAAAACACTTGCGATCCCTCCAACCGCTCGGCTTGTATGTTGCCAACAGTCTGTTCGTCGGCGATTACCTGACGACCAAAGGTCAAGCTCCTGAGGCCGATTACCAAATGGTCAAGGATCTCGGTTTCGAAGTGACCATGTAATGCACTGCGGCGCGCGGTCAATGCGCTCTGTAACGCACTTTTAAGCAGCGACGATCGCGTTCCCTTTCGATGACAGTTTCGATGACAGTGAGGTGAGTGATGCATATCTTCGACGCGCATCTGGATCTGGCATTGAACGGCGTTGATTGGAATCGCGATCTTCGCAACAGCGTTGACGATATTCGCGCTCAAGAGCGCGCGCTGGAGATGACGGAGAAAGGGCGCTGCACGAACACAGTCAGTTTGCCCGAACTGCGCCGCGCTCAAGTCAGCACCTGCTTGGCAACACTGCTTGCCAGACAAGAAAAAGAGATCAATCATAGTTTCGGCTGGACCACGCCACATGCCTGCTACGCGATGGCACATGCGCACCTAGCCTACTATCGATCGCTAGAACGCGACGGTCTATTGCGTATGATTCGCACTCAAGCCGACTTGCAGCAGCATTTGGCGCAGTATGAACTGAATCCACTTGAGACGCCGCTCGGTTTTATCTTGACGATGGAAGGAGCTGATCCTGTTTTGCGGCCCGACACGATTCGCGAGTTTCACGAGCATGGTCTACGTGCGATCGGCTTAACTCACTATGGTGCGAATCGTTACGGAGGTGGTACGCGCTGCGAAGTTGGCTTGGCAATCGACGCCATTCCGCTGCTCGAAGAGATCGAGGAACTGGGGATGACGGTGGACGTAACGCATCTTTCGGATGTTGCGTTTTGGCAATTGCTAGACAGATTTCCAGGCCGTATTCATGCTAGCCACCAGAACTCGCGACGGATTGCCAATTGGCAGAGGCAATTTTCTGATGGACAGTATAAAGCAGTCATCGAGCGTGGCGGCGTGATCGGTATGGCCTTTGACATCATCATGATGCAAGAAGGATACGTTCGCGGACAGTCAAAGAACGAAGTCACTATCGAGCGTGCCGTGGACAACATCGACATCGTTTGCCAACTTGCCGGAAATGCCCGCCACGTCGGCATCGGCAGCGACCTGGATGGCGGCTACGGTTGCGAACAAACTCCCTGCGACCTCGATCGCATCAGCGACTTGCAGCGTCTGCCCGACTTGCTGCAGAAACGAGGTTATCCAGCCGCCGATATCGCCGCTATCATGCACGGAAATTGGATTCGTTTTTTCAGCGAAGCCTTGCCGCTCATCTAAGTTTACGACTCTGTGACTACCGTTCGACTTCCGTTTTGGCTTCCCACGCGTCGTAGTACAGATTCTTGCCATCAATTTCGACTTCACCACGCTGAAAATCAGCCGGCTCGGATCGCAGCGACTGCTTCGGCGGAAACAACTCGCGCCCCCAATCCAGATTGACGATCAACCGGTAACTGTCTTGCCGCCCGCAATAAAACTCCGCGACACGTAGATCCTCGGACTGCTGCAATCCATACGAAGCATCCGCCGGTAACCAGCCCCACGGCGCAATATAAATCTCCGCCCAATCATGCATGCCCCAGGCTTCACCGGGTTTCGTTTCGAACCCGCTTTGCCAGCGCGCCGGAACACCCGCGATGCGGCACATCGCAATGAACAAGCTGTTCTGCACGCCACAGTCGCCTCGCCTCGCGCCGAATCCTTTCAGAGCGAAGGATGGAATGATGCAGTATTCATCTTCGGCGTTCCACGGAATGTTAACGCTGATCCAACGAAAAATCTTGCGAGCCTTGATTAGCGGATTCGTCTCGTCGCCAACGATCGTTGCGACCTGTTCACGAATCGCGGGAGTGAAGACGATATGCGGAGCCCGTTCAGTTAGATAAGCGTCGTTCCAATCCGCCGGCAATGGTTCGACTTTGGTCACATCCAACTTAGGACAGTAAGCATACGAGGTGTATTCAAAGACCTCATTGAACACCAGCGGAGCGTTTACGTCGCCGATTGTATGTTCAAAGTAAACGGTTCGCTGAAGCGCACCGGTCACTGGATTGCCTTCGATGGCACTAGGTGCGACCAACGTTGCGGCAGGTGAAGTGCGGATCAGTCTCACGTTGCGCTGTTGGCGATATTCCTGCGCCAGCGGCAACCAAACTCGAACTTTCGCACCGGGTTGGATCGCTGGATGATCGTTTCGGATAGTGAGAGTGTGGGTCACGCGATGTTGAATAGGAAGCACCTCGCCGGCACCCGTTCGATCTGCCTCAGCCAGGATTGCAGCCAGGTGTTCCGTTAGCGGCCATTTGGGCGCGCTCGGCCCTCGACCAGCCGCCGCGCGCCGCTTATTGGCTTCTTCGCTGAACAGGAAAATGTTCCGGGGTTCGCGACGGAAAAAGAGCTTTCGTCCATCGATCACTTTGAAACGTGCGCTGCTGTCGCTCGCCCATCGTTCGACGTCTTCAGCCGTCGCATCGGGAATCGACTTCTTGATTTTCGCGAGCAATCCAACCGCATCGAGCGAGTATTCAAAACGGATGCGACCAATGATGTCGACTAATTCTTCGCGTGCTCGAAGGGCTTCCATCGAGACACTCGGCTCGTTTTGGGCTCGCGCTGTTAGAGACTCCTCGGCTTTTCGGAAGTCACCCGATTCAAGCATCTTGAGAGCGGCGAGAACTTTGGCATCTGTGCTTGTGAAAGCGAGCGAAGCCGCGGTCGGCTCCGGCGAATGCTTCGAACTTGCTTGCCCCGCGCGTTGAATGAGCGGCTCTTCTGCGAAGGCTAACTGAACACAAACTGCCATTAGAAGCATGCCAACGCTCATCGAAGTTTTTCGAAGCTTCACGATGTTCTCAATTCCACGGATAGTAGTTCTCTAT
>JANPLP010000114.1:0-5904 GCA_031426595.1 Planctomycetia bacterium
TGTCGGCGGCTCGGCCGTCTTCCTCCAACACCGACGAGGGCACGCTCTTCACGAACGGGCTGCTCTACTGCATTCCGCCATCCAGTTTAATTGCGAAGGAGGGAAAAGCGGATTCCAATAACCGATTTGTCGAGTAAAACGGCGATTTGGGATAGTTGACTGTATACTGGGACCGACTTGTAGCGATGACCGACTCAATACTGTGATCGACTAAACTGTGATCGACTAACCGCAAGCAACTTCGCAGAGCAGTCCCTTAGCGATGCCGGATTGCGTTACTCTGTTCGAGCCGGATCGCGGTTTCGAGTCGCCTTGAACCTTCCGGTGATGCGACGACAGGACAGCGACGTCCAATTAATGATCGAGCACCGAATATTTACGCGGAATAATGATCTGTGCACAATCTTAGGGTTACCGTATTCGAGGAGGATCGAGAGCTTTGGTCGGGCGAAATCAGCCCGCCCCTTGAGGTGGGACGTCAACAAGAGGAAGACCCGTTAGCTTTAGAACTACAGGATCACGTCGCCTACCGTCGCCTGGTGATGGCCCCGATTTCAGCTCGCGGAATTCCACGTCAAGCGATCCGGATTGAGTCGCTAGACGAGACGCAATTGCGAGTGGTGAATCTACACACGCGGCTTACGTTCACTATCGGCGAAGCGGGTGCGTTGCTTGCGCCGGGAGATATGCATTACGCCGACCATTCGGTGCGGGTACTCTTGCCCGAGCGTCGTTCGATTCTGATCGCTGTTACCGATGTATCGTCGCCGGAAGTGCAAAGCGAATCTTCGTTGCCGGAGAGCAACATCTTTAATTATCGCACTATGGGAGCCAATCCTCATTTTCATGCAGGTTCGCCTCCCGCGAAGTTGCGTCGAGTTTTGGACGGCGATCATGGCGAAGTGCGAGGCCGCGCAGCAGTGGATCTTGTGCGAGCGGCATTGGAAGTTGTGCGTCAGGCGGCGGGTTCAGACGGATTCTTTGATGCGGCATGTTCTGCGGCGGCTGACATGATCGATTTGGATCGTGTGATGGTGTTGCTTTACGAAAACGGGACATGGCATCCCCGTGCGGTGAGACTAATGGACCCTGATACGCTTACCGGCGTTTCACGAACTAGCTTCAGTGAGGGCTTGATCGCGCGCGTGCTGCGCACAGGGAAAACGGTTATCTACGATCCGAATAACTGTTCGCATAGTGTCGGCTCATCCTTAATGATGGTTGAGCGAGCAGTTGCATCGCCCATTTCAGATGAAACAGGAAAGTTGATCGGTGTTCTTTACGGTGACCGGGAACTCGGCAGCGAGTCAGACGGACGGGCGATCGGCGAACTTGAAGCTGCGCTGCTGGAGGTGCTGGCCGGCGCGGTCTCCTCCGGGCTCGCACGCCAGCGTGAGGAACAGCGGCGCGCATCTTTGACTCAGTTCTTCTCGCCTCGGATCGCCGAACAGCTTGAATGCAACCAGGACTTGCTCACAGGGCAGGACGCGGAGGTAACGGTACTGTTCTGCGACATTCGGGGATTCAGCGGTGTGGCTGAACGAGTCGGACCACAGCGAACGATTCAGTGGATCAATGACGTGTTGACCGAACTGAGCCTGTGTGTGATGCGCCACGACGGGGTGCTGGTCGACTATGTAGGCGATGAGTTGATGGCAATGTGGGGCGCACCGGGAGATCAACCGGATCACGCCGAACGCGCCTGCTTGGCGGCATGCGAAATGTTAAGCCAACATGAACCGCTGCGCGAACGTTGGAGCGAAGTTACGCCTGACGGCTTTGGTTTTGGTATCGGCATCAACACCGGCATAGCGCGTGTCGGCAACACGGGTTCGAAGATTAAGTTCAAATATGGTCCGCTAGGCAACGTTGTTAACGTGGCCAGTCGAGTTCAAGGTGTGACTAAGCAGGCGGGTGTTCGAGCCATGGTAACTGCTTCGACTGCCGCCGCCATCGCTGGAAAGTCTTTTGATCTGCGCCGCATTGCAACCACTGCGGTAGTTGGCATCAAGGAACCTATCATGCTCTTGCAACTTGCGCATGACGAGCCTCCAACGTGGCGTAAGATGCGCGACAAGTATGAAGCGTCGCTCAGTCGCTTTGAGTCGGGAGATTTCTCGGCCGCCGCTCGGCAACTGGCGACACTTGTCCATGATTACCCAGGTGATCAACCCAGTTTGATCTTGCTGGGGCGAGTTGTCGAAGCTTTGACCGACAAAACCAAAGTAGTCGATCCCGTATGGCGTCTAAGAGATAAGTAGAGTCGCAAACTCCACACCAGTCGCCACTTCGCGACTCGCGAGCCCCGATCGCAAAATTATTCACCTTTTGGAACTGCTCGCATGTTGTAGTGAGCTTGACTGGGGAAGAGTGGCGTGTCTTCGGTTCCAATGGCAGCCACGTTGAGCTCGTAGACGCAACCTTCGCGCAACGAATCTAGTTCGAGGCGCGCCGTTTTGCGATTGGAAGAAAGCTCGAGACCGCGTATGGGTTCGTGGCGACTATCCTCGTCGTCCCCACCGTAGGCTGGAGTTGAAATGCGACGGTACGATCGGATTTGGTAGTTCGTTGATTGGGAGGCTCGAGCGGCATCGAACATTTGGGTGAAGCTGATTTCGAAACCAGTCGAAGTCGCACGCACTTCGTCGATGCCCAGCGGCAGTTTTTGATTCGGTTGCAAGCGGACGATGGAGCCGGTGTTCTGACCGCCGCCCCAGCCGCTATCGTGAATGTTGCCCACGAACAGTTCACCAACCGGGCTCACCGCACAGCAAACCGGGCCTTCAAAGGTCGCTTCACCAACGGCCGGCGGGCGACTGAACAGGTAAGCTGCCCCTTGATACTGGCCGTTCACTTTCTGAAGGCTCATTCGAATCAATGATAGACCGTTGTACTCACATCCGATCAGGTCACCTTCGAAGGGACCAAAGATTTGATTTACACCTACGGCCACCATGCTCGGCGGAGTCTCTAGAAAGCAAACGCCGTTAACACTTCGAGTCCAGGGGTGCGGCAAGTTCACTGCGGGCGATTCGAAGTCGGGGGCGAACCCTGGTGTGGATTCTAACTTGTTGATAAATCCGTACCGCTTTCCAAACTGCAAGTGATTCAGTTCATTGAACGGGTTGTAGTTACCTTGATTGTCGGTAGCGAATAGGTCACCGTTCCCATTCAAAGCGAGACCCATTGGAAAACGCAGTCCGGCGGAGATGCTTTCAATGCGGTAGGCTCGTGGCGTTTCCGGTGATTGATAGGGAATCAATTTAAGAGCTTGACCGCGGTACTGAGCGGCCGCGGAACTGCGGTCATCTTGTTGGCAAGGCAAGGCGATGTAGTAACTGCCGTCGGGGGATGATTGCAATCCGACTGCCCAGTCGTGATAGTCAGCCGTGTAACCCCAGCCATCCGCGGCAACCTGTTGATGAAAGGGTGTTCCCGGTGCTGATGTTGAAGGCGGTGGCGTTAAGCGAATCAAGCTGGTTTTGCACAGCACATCGACACTGTCCCCTTTCGCAGCAATGCCATAGGGCGCTGGCAGATCATCGCTGATCACCTCTAGCCGATCGCCCAACCCGTCTGCATCCGCATCAGACACTCGCATCACGCGGCCCTTCAACGAAGCGATGAACATGGCGTTCTGATAATTCCAGGCAATGGCCGTAGGCATTTCATCGCGAGATAGCGGCAATTGGACGGCTGAATAACCTGGGACAACATTCAGTTTGATTGCGGGTGAAGTGGCGGCGGCTACAGGGACTGGCTGAAAGCGATCAGGTGGGAAGTTCGCGACTAACTGCATCGTCCACTCGCAAGGTTTCGCTGCGTCGCGCGGAGCCAGGCTGAAGGTTTGCTGCTGCGCCGATTTCAGTTCTAATTCCGAATTCCAGCTCGCCCTCGTATGCTCGCCCAAGACAGCAGTGAAGACGTTTTTGTTTTCATTCAAAGCATCTTGGCGAGCCAATGGTTGACCGTTTGCGGGCGTATCAACCAAGACCGTTACATGCGCATCGATGTTTTGAAGATTCTCTAGGCGAGTTAAAACGTCGACTCCCATTTCGCCCGCTGGTACTATGCGGTGGGCAAACTTAATCGTGCGCGATTCTAACTTGTGATGCAGTTCCATGCGGCCTGACCACTCGATGCCCCCTTCAATATGCTGCAGGGAGTCGAACTGAACAACAAACTGCCCCAGAGTCTTTGGTTGCCAGTGCCGTTGAGCTGAATCAAGGACCGAAAAATGCTGCAAGAAGTCGAGATCCTCAATCAATGCCGGCGCGCCCGCTTCCCAGTACCAACTCTTGCCGCGAGTGTACTGCCGAGCGGTATCGCCGATCCACCAACTCGCCACGCGTCCGGTCTCTAAATCAAATAAAACGTTGTGCCGATTCGGCAAACCGACAATCATCGGCCGCAAAAGTTTACCTCGGGGTGTCTCCAGGACATCGGTCAAAACGTTGGCGTGCTCAGTTAATCCAGCCACGTTAAAATTTCGTACGGTGCGGACGGGGTTGGGTTTCGGGGGTTCAAAGCCCGGTGTGTTGAGCGTCCTCCAAAGCGCTTCGAGTTGCGAGTTCAAATCGTCGTGCAGCACTCCTTTAACGGCGACTTGAATCGCGGGCATTTCCATGCGGGGGACAATGCGAGATGGATTGCGCACCCAACGACGGAACCAGTTCGGTCGAATCCGCTCGCCAAGCATCGTCAAGTCGGTCCCATGCGCGTTGATGGCCACTTTCGGCGGTTCGATAGTTCCGATCTTATGGCAGCTCTGGCATCCAAATCCTTCAGCGGTAACCAGCCTCGCAGCCGCCAATTCATTCGCCTTACCGCTCAACAGCTCTGGTGCAAGTGTGTGTTCTTTAGGCGTTGGTCTATCGGGGATACGGTCGTGAGTTACCAAGTGGTCGATCAACGACTTTGATTGAGTTTCAGTCAGCTTAAATTTCGGCATTTGCACAGCCAACCACGGCCTGCGGGATGGAGCAGTCGCGATGAGCTGTTCCTTGAGTGCCGAGCTGTGAAGCTTGTCACCGACACCAGTCAGCGATGGGGGCGACAGCGTTGCTAGACGCGGCGCGATCTCGGGGTCGGCTTTAATCAAATTGGCGAGAGTGTTCGTCAATCCCGTCGCACCGTCTCGCGCATGGCAATTTATACAGTTCTGTTCGACTAGTTGGTGACGCCCATCCGTTTTGGCTAATGCATCCTGATGGACGTTCAACCAATAAGTTTTTAACGATTCGCGATCGTTTGCGGGCAACATGAAGCCGGGTAGCGTCTGAGAAGCATCGCACTTTCCAAGGCAACCGTTCTCCCAGTCGCTGGTCGCGGCCAAGGGGGCGCGTTTGGATTCGGTTCGCAATAGCTGAGGCAAAGCGTGACAGGCTCCGCAGCGATGCTTGGCGATCAATTGTTTTCCATGCTTCAGGACATCGGCGCTAGGTGTACCAATTGTTGCAGTAGGCTCTGGCAATGTTCGCTCGGGTTTCGGCAGCGATGCTAGAAACATAACTAAGTCGGCGCGTTGCAGCGGCGATAGGTCAAAGATTGGCATGCGATGATTGGCGTTCACGGATGAGGGATCCGCGAGCCATCGCGAATGGAAATCGGCGGTTCGTTTGGAGCTCAGTGAGCTCAAATTGCCGCCGTCGAAAAGACTAGCTTGGCCCAGATCGCCGAGTTGATGACAGGCTAAGCAGCCCAGCGACAGAAATGCAGTTCGTCCCTCGGAAACGGACGGCTCCAGCCGCGGAGGCGTCTCGTCCTTCTTCACCTTCGCAGGCTTGGGTTTCACATACACCGGAGGTTTAGAGGGGGGCTGGGAAGCATCGAACAAAGCGGCGGCAATCGCCCTGGCATCTTGCTGACTCAAGCCAAAATGTGGCATGCGCTGCGAGAGCTCGG
>JANPLP010000115.1:0-6751 GCA_031426595.1 Planctomycetia bacterium
CCATTTGTTCTGTTGGCGATCGGTTTAGCGAATCCAGACGTACATGAGCTGGGCGTCGGGCTATGGAGATGGGTGCTGTTTGACCTGCTGTGGAAGATAGCAGGCGGCATTCTGTTAGGCGCCATTGGAGGCCACCTGCTGGGTCGATGCATGCTGTGGTTTCGAAGGCTAGCAAATGGAAAGCGGGCAAGCGAGGAGCTGTTAACGATCGGATTGATCGCGATCATCTACGGGACAGCGCTGGCCATTGATACCTATGCCTTTCTCGCCGTTTTCGCAGCCGCAGTCAGTCTGCGAAGAATAGAGATGAGCGCGACGGAACAGCCTTCGACCGATGGCGACAGGGGCGCCAACGATGATAAGGCTTCCGTGCAAATGGTGAAGGAACAAACAGAGGTCGGTTCTGCACTGGAACAAATTGCCAAAGTCTTCTTGGTCTTCGTGGTGGGAGCCATGATCTACAACACCGATTTGTCGAATGGGCGAGTATGGTTATTCGCGGGCATCATGATCCTCGTCGTTCGTCCCGTTTGTGTTTATGCGACTCTGTGGCTGAAATCGGTTACACCCATGCAGCGCGGCTTGATCGCATGGTTCGGCATTCGTGGCATTGGCACCCTGTATTACTTGGCTTATGCAGTTCACTTAGGGATCGCGCCCGAATCTTCCGGCGATTTGGCCCTGATCGCCGATTGCTCTGTCGTGACGATTCTGCTCAGCATCTTCTTACACGGTACGACCGACACGCCACTGATGAAATGGTATCACCGGCACCAGGGTAAGCGCTTAGCAGTTCAATCGTTGCAGTGAGTAAACTGAAGGAATTGCAGTCACTAAGCCACCTGTTCCCATTGACCGTTTGCTGCGCGGCGAAACGCTTTGCCCTCGTCCATGGCGACCAGGTGCAACCAATCGCCCTCAATCAGATTGGCGACCATTTCGTGTTTAGCGATAATGCGGTCGATCATTTCGCGAGGAGCTGCGATGATGACTTGTAGGCGAAGGGGTAGGTGCTGAAACGAATCACCTGTGTGTAATGACTGCCAAGGAAGTCCGGTTTGCAGATCGCCGCCGCTTCCGGACAGAATTCCAAATCGCCCTACGACATTATGCAGCGTCTTGTTACCGCTTCCGAAGTGATGGTTGTCGACCGACGATGCGTAGTACTGGAGATTGATCCAGTTCGCCACAATCATAGGCGCCGTCATAATGGTTTCGAGTACCTTGCCGCCTGCGTCTTGTCGATAGTCATAGCTGTGCAAAAAGCATCTCGCATCTAAGTTAGCGTTCATTGTTAGAGATCGCGGCGCAACAATGAATGCTGCATTCCCCGCCAGTCCCCATTCCGGTCGCACTTCGGACCAATCAAATGCTCGCTGCAACAATGCATTCACTGAACTATTCTCCAGACTTGGCAATCGTTCGATCTGCGTTTGCTGGGTTGCGGCCGCGCAGCTACGGACCACTTTTTGAACGGCTGACTCGTGCTCTGCAGGAACTTGATCGATATCGAAAAACGTGATTGCATCCGTAGTCGTATTATGTAAGGCAGCGAGAAAATACGTATCACTCGGGATGTGAATACCGCGTTCGGCTAAGGCTGCGCGCGTTGAGGTTTGATTCAGGAGCAAGGCTGTGAAACGCGCGTTGGGTTCGCCCGAATGGCCACCGCATGCGCCACAATCGAGTCCCGCAGCCAAAGGGTTGTTATCGGTTTGGCACGCATGACCGCAAAACACAACTAGGCTTGCAAAGTTGTCCAGTAGGCCGAGGTTGCGCAGCATTCCTTCCGCCATGTCGGCTTGCCGAACGGCTGTGATCCCTTGCTCAGTCAGACTTCGGAAAGTTGGACCCAGCGAAGCGTTTCGCCCTTGCGCCGGGTTTTCCAACCTCGTTTTTACTTGCAGGAAGTTAACGCCTAAGGTCCGTGAGAGCAACTGCAGGCCATAGCCTAAGCCCATCGTTTCCACGAATGAAAAACAACCGACCGCCGATCCCTGAAGACTCTTCCAGAGCGAGGCCCAAGTTCGACTAAGGTGTCGTTCGCGGACGAGCTCGCGCTCTCGCGTAGTTTCGGCTTCTTCGAGTCCCTCGTACACTCGGAACTGCGGCTTCAGCAAAACGGGCAATTGCGATTTGCCAGATGTCTCGCCTAGAGTCACATACTCAAAGGCCATACCGAAAAATCCTGCGAAACCGAATGTCTCAATTTCAGCAGTGTGTGTTTCCAATTGACGGCGAATGCGTTCCGATCGAACATCGATGCAAAACACCATTTGAGCCAGCTTTCGAGCCGATGAAACTTTCAATGCATCGTGATTGGAATGGGTAAGCGATCCGAGCAAGCCACTTCGAAAGCCAATTTCACTGGCTCGCAAGAGTACGTATCGCAACATCGAATCGTCGCCGGTCGCTGACCAAGAAGACTTGTGCAAATCCATTTCGCGATCAGCAAGCGAAGTCCAATTCAACCGCAGAGTTTTCGCTTCCCCCAGGGCGACATCGTAGGCCAAACGTATCGCCAATAGTCCCATAAGATCGTTGTGCTTAAGACCTTGCGCGTCAGTCCAACTCGTTTGGTACTTAGCCCACGCGCACCAACCAGGAATCGAGAATGCTTGGCAGAGCAGGAATGTGGACCACAGGTGAGCTGGAACTTGCAATTTTCGAAGCAGATGCGCTATGGCGGCTTCCGCCTGAGCTGGCAGACCGGCAACTAGTTTGCGCACGCCTCTAAGACCCAGCACTTCGATGTTGTAGTCGTGCGCAGCCGTCTTCTGCCACGCTTCATAGAGAGGCAAGTGCTTATGAGGGCTGCCCCACGCGGCTTGGCCCTGATCGTAATGGGCTGCACAGTGTTTGGAGATTTCTTCAACGATCGCTTCCGTCCAGTCTATGCCGCCTTGAACGGTCGCATACTCGGCGATCGTGCGGATCGGACGATCATGGTTCGGCTTTGCTGCATGATCTGGAGTTGCAGCGACTGAGCCGAGCGCGCTCAAGTTTTCCACGATCTGTGCTGCAGTCAAGCACTGCGTTAGTCCAGCCAGCTCCAGCTCTGCGATGGCTGCTTCGATATGTTCAGCCTTAAATCGTCCCTCATGAAACTCATTAGCGTAATGCTCGATTGGCATCAACGATTCACAATCCGAAAACACCTTCATAAAAGCGCGAGCTTCCAAGAACGATCGCTGCGAGATGCCTGCGTACGGATTTACCGCGACGTAATCTCGCAGTGGCCAAACGGGCGCTATGACAGCGGTCACTTTGGAAATGACATCCTCCGTGAGCTGTGGAAGGTGACGCGAGTCTTTGAACTTGGATATGCGTGCATTACTAACAGAAATCTGCGCGACGGACATTGGATTGATCTCAGGGAGAATGGTTTTGGTAAAGCTTGCGATTCAGTTTTGGATCAGCGGCTGAACAAAGGTTCAAACACACGCCTCAGCATGTTCTCAAGATAAAAACCATTGGCTGCGTGAATGTGCCACCGGTGTAAAGTTGCCGAAGCGTGTCCACTCGCTAAGCCAGACTGCAGCGAGAAGAGGCCGATAAACCCAGTTATCACAACGGCAGAGAGCAACCAGGACAATTGCGGTCCACTGGATGTCGGGAGGCTGGCTGAGACCATGTTGTCCACCAAGAAGTAGCTGAAGGCATAGACGAAGCACAGTCCGCTGCCAACCAACGTCGCTCGTACCACCAGCCTGTTGTTGCCGGTTCGTATGACTTGCCCGATCCAGTAAGTGAACGCCAAGCATAGGATTCCACCGAGCAACACGCCGCCTCCCTTGTGAACTGGGTCTATGCCAAAGGTTGTGCACGCGATACTCAACATGGCAATCATGACTCCGCCTACTGCGGCTAACTTGATCACAAAAAATGGACTGTTGGCAGCAGCCGTGCGGGTAGGAACTGGTGGATCTACGAGCACGCTGCCACTGCTTAAGAACGCGTAGGCTTTGTACAGAGAGTGCGCTAAAATGTGCAGCATAGCCGCAGAGTAGGCTCCCAGTCCGCATTGCAAGAGCATGAATCCCATCTGGGCAATCGTTGAATAGGCGAGCGACTTCTTGATGCTCGTTTGGGTGAGCATCACGATCGACCCGAAACACGCGGTGAAGCCACCGATGATCGCCAGAGCGGTGAGCGCCCAAGGAGTTGCGGCTACCAACGGACTTGTTCGAATGATCAAGTATCCGCCTGCGTTGACTATCCCAGCATGCATGAGTGCAGACACGGGAGTGGGTGTTTCCATCGTGTGGGGTAACCATGTATGAAACGGAAACTGAGCCGACTTGGTAGCTGCACCCGCAATTAACAAAAATCCAGCCAAATTCAATCCAGACGGCACCGTTGTCAGCGCGTCAACCGCAGCAAACAGCTCAACGAAGTCGAGGGTTTTGAATTCAAAATAGAGAATGACCATTGCTGCGATAATCGCCGTATCACCGATTCGACTGATGGTGTACTTCGTCCAGGCCGCCCGCTGTGCTGCGCGCCGATGACCGTAGTGAAGGAGTAGCTGATGAAGGCCTAAACTGGTAAGAATCCAAGCGGCTATGAACATCAATAAGTTGCCGGAAAGGACCATCATCGACACCGCCCCGATCGTGAACGCGTTCCAGCGGAAGTAACGCCCCTGAGTCGACTCGCCAGCTAGATAATGGCTCGAATAGCGACAGATAACCCAGCTTACAAAGCTGACGAGCGTAAACATGAGGCTCGAAACACCGTCGTAATAAAGTGTCACGGAAACAGGCCAGGAGTTGATCGGCTCGAAGGCAACGACGTGGATAGCTTCAATCCAACCCGCGGCGAATGCGACCAGCAAGCAACTTGCGATTAAAAACTGAAGCCCAACAACCCAAATGACCAGCCTTTTGAAGCCTCGCACGTGCAGGTTTGCCCACACGTTCGGAACAAAGATCGCGGAGACCAATACAGCCGCTGGCAATAGCATCAATAGATAAAGCGAATCAGTCATTCAGAGAACTCCAGTTTGCGTTACGTGTTACGTGAATCATAATACACGACACGCAGTTCGTAAATCGTAGTTCGTCTTAAATTGCAGTTTTTGTCCAGCCGAAAACAGCAAAAAGGCCAATTCTGACCAGCTTTTTTATTGAAAAATAATTCACGAATTTACTTTCGCGAATCAGCCGGTATACTTTTACCCGTAGAGACCTAGGAAGGTACCCGTAGGAACTACGGAAGGAATTGCGACCCAGCACTGGAAATTGCCTTTCTGCGCAGTCAATCGAGGGCTAAGATGCCGAAAACAAAGACTCGAATCGCCTCAACGGCAAAGACGATACCTGCGGCCCGGCGAGCCGGTAAAGCAACTGCCGCAGCAAGCCCCAAGCCAACCATGGTCCCTAGGGCCTCAGCAGTTGCATTGGATGCGATCACCAATCGCTGGACGTTTCTCTCGAATCATGCCCATGTATTGATCGCGCTGTATACCGATCCGGACTTGGTGCTTCGCGAAGTTGCGCTGCAAGTCGGAATTACTGAACGAGGCGTGCAGCGGATTGTTCAAGATCTCGAAGACGAAGGTTTCATCCGTCGCGAGAAAGTGGGGAGAAAAAACCACTATCAAGTGCTCGTAGATCAACCGCTCCGCCACCCGCTCGAAGCCCATCGCAACATTGGAGATCTACTCCGGTTGGTTTCTGGCTAGACAACCGTGACTGGTCCGCAAGATCAGTGCAACCATAGGGCCAGTGCAACCATAGGGCCAGTGCAGCCATAGGGCCAGTGCAGCACCAGTTCCGATTGCGACCCGCGAAGCTGCAGTGAGTTCACTAGGGCAAACAACCCGTGGCCAACCCTACAAGAATGCTCAGGCTTTCACCGCTTTGTAGCGGCTACTCGCACCATGGCACGTGCACGCGTGCAAGCCTTCTCGCGGACGACTGCAAGGTCCGGCTTGTCGGATGGAAGACCAAGCGCGGCGGCAAGTGCATCACCGGCCGAAGCAGTAGTAATCTGATCGGTCCCCACTACACGATCGGTGAGAACCGAGATCACGTTTTTGGAAACTTGAACGAAGCCGCCGTCAACAAAGTAAGACTTTGTCACGTCGCCAGCTTTGATGCGCAGCACACCGTAGCCCAAACGTCCGACCAGCGGACTGTGGCCCTTCAGGATTCCTAATTCACCGTCAAACAACGGAACCGTTACCGAGTCGGCTTTGACATCCAACTCGGTGCGCTCAGGAGTTACGACTACGCATTGCAAATCGTTCATGGTCTTCGTTCCAACTATTTCTTCTCAGCCATCTTCTTCGCTTGAGCTTCCGCTTGCTCAATCGGTCCGACATACATGAACGCTTGCTCTGGTAGATGATCCCACTTGCCATCGCAAATTTCTTCAAAGCTGCGAATGGTATCAGCGATCGATGTCAATTCACCCGGCTTGCCGATGAACTTTTCAGCCACCAAGAACGGTTGCGACAAGAAGCGTTCGATACGTCGAGCACGGTGCACGACCATCTTGTCGGCTTCTGCCAATTCGTCCACACCCAGGATCGCAATGATGTCCTGCAACTCACGATAGCGTTGAAGAATCGTCTGGACGCGGCGAGCGATGGCATAATGTCGATCACCCACATATTGTGGATCGAGAATACGGCTATTCGAAGCCAGCGGATCGATGGCTGGGTAAATACCCTTCTCCGAGATTGAACGCTCCAGGTAGATGAACGCGTCCAACTGCCCGAACGCCGTCGCAGGAGCTGGGTCAG
>JANPLP010000116.1:0-12670 GCA_031426595.1 Planctomycetia bacterium
AGCTCGAATTGCCAGTGTGCTGTACCGCTTGCCGGACATCGTCCAATCCGACTTCAGCGATGATCCTACTTTCCAGATAACCTTGGAAGATTACTCACCGGAGCAAGGGTGGAAATTGTTCATGGCATGTCCGTCCGCTACCACTGCGGTCAGTCGTTGTGTCGTGCTACGACGCAAGCTTGAACAGGCACCGGAAGACTTCGCTCTGTACGTCATTGCCCACGAGTTCGCACATGCTTACTTGCGAAATGGTGGCTGGGGCGAAATAACGGACATCGAAGAAGCCGCCGACGCACTCGCCGCCAGTTGGGGATTTCCGCGACCTCAGTTTCCGCGCATTACCAACTTCGCGTAAGCGCGTCCCCAAGCAACTTGAAAGTTGAGCCCATCAAAGTCCTAGTCGGCTGGAGTTATGGCTCTCTTGAGCTGAGGCTGTGGCGGGTGCGTTTAGGTTGGTTGTCGGCTAAGATTGGTTTGACCTGTGAGGAAACTTGGTGCAGCGATTTCGGGTGTTGGTAACTTCAAGGCGGAGTTAAGCGATGAAGACCGGTGTGGCTTGGTTAGTGTTCAGTGCGTTGCTCAGTGCAATCTTCGGCACGATGCTTGGAGATAACTACGCGAGGGCGCAAGCACCTGAGCTGCCATTGATTCGAGTCAGCGATGATAAACTGCACTTTGTGGATTCGACGGGCAAGAAATTTCGCGTGTGGGGTGTCAACTATGACCATGACGACGCCGGTGCACTGCTTGAAGATTATTGGGCGAGCGACTGGGCGCGGGTGGAGGAGGACTTTGCGGAAATCAAGGCGTTAGGTGCTAATGTCGTTCGCGTGCATTTGCAGCTTGCCAAGTTCATGAAGTCCGCAGGCGAAGCGAATGAGGCATCGCTATCGAAGCTCGGTGAGTTGCTGAAGTTGGCTGAGCGTTCACAACTTTACTTGGACATTACCGGCCTCGGGTGCTACCACAAAGCCGATGTGCCCACGTGGTACAGTGAACTCGACGAGAGTGCGCGGTGGCAAGTGCAAGCGAATTTCTGGCGCGCTGTTGCCGAGACATGCCAATCGAGCCCCGCAGTGTTCTGCTATGACTTGATGAATGAACCCATTTTGGCTGGCGAAAAACCTGAAACAGATTGGCTTACGGGTGAACTTGGCGGTAAGCACTTTGTACAGCGCATCACTCTCGATCTGAAAGGTCGCACACGCGAAGAAGTGGCGGAAGCGTGGGTCAAGCTCATAACCAAAGCGATTCGCGAAGTGGACTCGAAGCATCTGATCACGGTCGGAGTTATCCCCTGGGCACATGTTTTCCCGGGTGCTAAGCCGCTATTTTACGCGCCGAACGTTCATGGGCCGCTGGATTTTGTCAGCGTGCATTTTTATCCTAAAGCAGGCGAAGTCAAGAAAGCTCTCGAGGCACTTGAGGTGTACAAAATTGGCAAGCCGATCGTTGTCGAGGAGTTTTTTCCTCTATCATGCTCGCTGGAAGAAGCCGCAGAGTTTATCGATAAATCGAACACAAATGGGTTTGTCAGTTTCTACTGGGGAAAGACCATAGAGCAGAACGAACAAGCAGGCGATATCAAAGGGGCGATCGTCGGTAAGTGGCTGACCTACTTTCGAAATCATGCTGATAAAAACAGATCGGAAAAGTGATTCGACGTCAGGTGCAATGAGTGGATCAAAACACAGACTTGAAAAGAACATTAGAAGGTAGAATATGCAAAAGATGAAAGCAATTCTGTTCGGTGCAGCGATTTGTTTTGCTGCGAGCGGCTCGTCGGCATGGGCTGAAGATTGGCCGCAGTGGATGGGTAAAAATCGAGACAATCGTTGGGAAGCCACCGGCATCCTTGATCGCTTCCCCGAGGGCGGCCCAAAGGTATTGTGGCGCAGCAAAGTCGCTGGCGGCTATGCAGGTCCCGCTGTCGTCGGCGATCGCTTGTACGTCACGGATTTTGTTGGTGAAGGCGACGTCAAAGTCGACAACTTCAATCGAGCCACGTTCAAAGGTAAGGAGCGCGTGCTCTGCTTGGATGCAAATTCTGGCAAGCAAATTTGGATGCACGAAGATCCAGTCACCTATTCGATTTCGTATCCGGCAGGACCTCGCTGCACACCGGTAGTCGATGGAGAATTGCTGTACACACTCGGCGCCGAAGGATTACTGTACTGCTTCAACGCGAAGACTGGCGAAGTGATTTGGAAGCACGACTTAGTCAGCGATTACTCGACTAAAGCTGCACTGTGGGGCTACGCGGCTCATCCGCTTATCGATGGCCCGCGACTGATCTGCGTTGTCGGTGGCGCAGGTACTCACACGGTCGCCTTCGATAAACTCAATGGCAAAGAACTGTGGCGATTCGGGACGGCTACCGAGCAAGGTTACTCTCCGCCGACCATCATCAAGGCCGCCGGCGCGCGACAATTGATCTTGGCGAACCCGCAAGCGATTAACGCAGTTGAGCCTGAAACGGGAAAATTACTGTGGACGACTCCCTATGAGGCGAGCAACGGTTCGATCATCATGTCGCCCGTTGTCGTGGGTGAGTATCTGTTCATCGGCGGCTACTCCAACCACAACTTGCTGCTCAAATTGGATCAAAATAAGCCGGGTGTTAGCGTTGTATCGAAAGATAAGTCGAAGCGATTTATTTCACCGGTCAACGTGCAACCGTTTGTGGACGACGACATCATTTACGGCGTCGATCAATCAGGCGATATGGTGGCTTTCAAATTGCCAGATGGCGAACATTTGTGGAAGAATACTGACGTGATGGGCGGACGTTCGCAAGGCTCAGAGACCGCCTTTTTGGTCCGCCAAGCCGATCGTTACTTTCTCTTTAATGAAAAGGGTGAACTCGTTATCGCCCAGCTGACGCCGACCGGCGTTAAAGTGCTGGATCGAGCGAAAGTCATCGAGCCGTCCAATACCGCATTCGGACGAAGCGTCGTTTGGTGCGCGCCCGCGTTTGCGGGAACTCGTATGTATGTTCGCAACGACAATGAGTGCATCTGCGTCGAACTGGCCAAGTAGCCTTGGCAGCGGCTTGCAGTCGTGTTTTTTTCTGCAGTAATTTTGATCGTGGCCGGTACGCTCCACGACTATTCAAAGGCGCCCCTGATATGCGACTGCTTTGTTGGTTGACCCTGTTCATCGCAGGCCTCAGTTCTTCTCTGTCAGCGCAGACCAAGCCCAACATACTGTTCCTGTTTGCAGACGATTTTACCTACGACGCAATCTCCGCATTGGGTCGTACCGATATCGAAACGCCGAACTTAGATCGCCTAGCTCGACGCGGCACGACTATTACGAACACGTACAACATGGGTTCGTGGAGTGGAGCGGTATGTGTCGCTAGTCGCAATATGTTGTTGACCGGCTGCAGTGTTTGGCGAGCTGAGAAGTTAGCGAGCAAGACGCAAGCGGAAGCGGACGCGGGGCGATTGTGGCCGCAGTTGTTGATGCAGGCTGGCTACGATACTTACATGACCGGAAAGTGGCACTTACAAGCCAAACCTGAAACGGCCTTTGATGTCGTCAAGCACGTTCGACCCGGTATGCCAGAAACCGTCGAGGAGGCTTACAACCGCCCGCTCGCGGGCCAGCCGGACCCATGGTCATCAGCCGACGCATCGCGGGGTGGATTCTGGCAAGGTGGCAAGCACTGGACAGAAGTAGGTGCCGATGACGCGATCGATTTTTTAGGTCAGGCAAAGTCGAAGCCGAATCCTTTCTTCATGTACATCGCTTTCAACGCTCCCCACGATCCGCGGCAAGCTCCGCAGGAGTTCCTTGATAAATATCCAGTGGATCGCATCAAAGTGCCCGTCAGTTTCTTACCGGACTACCCTTACGCAAGTCAAATGGGTTGCGGTCCCTCGTTGCGTGACGAAAAACTTGCACCGTTTCCACGAACCGAACTCTCCATCAAGACACATCGTCGCGAGTACTACGCGCTCATCAGCCATTTGGACGCACAAATCGGCCGCATATTGCAAGCGCTCGAAGACACTGGTCAAGCTGACAGAACGTGGATTGTGTTTACAGCCGATCACGGTCTCGCGATTGGCAAGCATGGCTTATTCGGAAAACAGAATATGTACGACCATAGCATCCGGGTCCCGTTCATCGTGGCTGGTCCACAAGTCGCCGAAGGCCGCCGAATTTCGACTCCGATCTACCTCCAAGATTTTATGGCGACGAGTCTAGAGTTGGCTGGAGTAAGCAAGCCAACCCACTGCGATTTCAAAAGCATTTTGCCTTTGCTCGAATTGAACACCGGCACCCCGAACACCAGCAACCTGACTACGAGCCTACAGCCCGCGGTCGATTCCGATCAAGCCATCTATGGCGCTTACCTAACGCTGCAGCGATGCGTCATTGAGGAGCAGTGGAAATTGATCGTGTATCCCAAAGCAGGCGCAGTACGTCTGTTCAATCTTGCTGCCGATCCGGACGAAACGAAAGACCTAGCCGCTGATCCCACCCAAGCGGATCGAATTAAGCAACTATTCAGAAAGCTGCGCGTATTACAAACACGGTTCGATGATAAGCTGGACTTGGCCGCTGCGTTCCCACGCTTGGTCGGCTAAGCGAAACAGTGTTTCACTTCGACACAGATTTTTTAACGTGACTGTTTTAGCGTGAGTTGTTCAGCGAAGTAGCGGGTGGATTCTAGCTTATTGAATTGGGCCAGTTTTTCACCAACGCTTTTGATTTTTGCATGGTCGTCACTGGAGAGCTTCCAGATTGCGAGCAAGCGGCATCGAGCGATCATCGGTTTGCCGGAAATCGGTTTGGTGGTAATTTCGATTTCTGCAGGCAGAAGTCCGCGACTAGCCAGTTCATCATTCAAACGCATCCGTACGTAAGGTGGTCGCTGTGGAGGGTAAACGGCGTTCAGTCGGGCGGACCAGTTTGCAAAATCCGCGTACTGAGCCGCGATCTGATTGGCCCATTTTTCATCCGTAGGTTGCTGGCTGGTCGCGATGTATTGCATCTGCGGAATGCCTACTGTGCACTTACCGGTTCGCTCATCAAAACTAAATTGCTCAGAGGCTTTTAGCAGCAGTTGCAGATCGGGCGAATTCGCTTGTAACCGCGCGGACTCGACGTACTTATGCATCTCGTTCGTATCAAGCACCGTTTGAATGTTGCGCTTTGCATCGAGCAGCACAATGCGATTGCGTTGCGGATCGATCATTGTGATGGCTGTTGGATCGTCGACGGAAAAATCGTAATAGACACCTTCCGAGAACAGTGTCAGCGTCTGTTTCGCGGGTTCATTATCGTCGCCAAAGAGGATGTCGGTTTCAATTCGAAAACCGGGTTGCTGAGCTGTGGCGAACGATAGCGTGGCACACAACAATAGACCGCTGGTGAACACACCGCTCGACAGCGACTTGAAAATTTCCATCGTTCCAGCTCCTGCTGTTTCTGTTGCTTCCGCCGTGACTCTCAACCATTCTTCGCGGTGCGAGGTATAGCAAACGCCCGGGGTCGCGCCCATACAGTTATGGCTTGACCAACGCAGGCTCCGGTTCTGCTAAAATGCTGAGAACCACATCCTTTGATAGCAATTCAACCGCGAATTGAAACATGGCTGAGTCATCCAAAACAAAGTTTACGAGGCCCGTTGTTATCGGCTTGGTTGGTGGCATTGCCTCCGGAAAATCGTATGTCGCTGGACTCCTTCAAGCGCGCGGGGCGCTGCGCATTGACGCTGATCGGATTGGCCACCAAGTGCTGCAGTTGCCTGAAGTCCGAAAACGTTTGACGGATCTGTGGGGGTCCAGCGTGTTGAGCTCCAGCGGGGAGTTGGATCGTGAACAAGTCGCAAAAATTGTTTTTGGTAACTCAGCGGAAGCCATCGAGCAGCGAAGCAAATTAGAAGCGATTGTTCATCCGCGAATACGGAGCGCAGCTTTCGAACGCATTGCTGCCGCGCGAGCTCAGCCCACGCCTCCTTTAGCGATTATCATCGATGCTCCTTTGCTGCTCGAAGCGGGATGGGAGCCCATGTGCGATCTGATTCTATTTGTCGACGCGCCGCTGGAAGAACGCGTGATTCGCGCTGCAACTCGGGGCTGGACTGCTGAACAATTAGCGGATCGTGAAGCCAGCCAATTGACGCTCAACGAAAAAAGAAAACGAGCCACGCACATCCTCGACAACAGTCGACTGGGCAACATCGCATTGCAGGTCAATCATCTGTGGGAGCAACTTGAACGTTGCACCCAGCCGTAGCTCACGTCAGATCGACATACACCGCACGATTCGCGATGAACTTGTGATGACCCTCGCTTAGTGAAAACAGTGCGGAATGCTACGCACCCAAGTTTCTGGAAACGTCAGTCCTGTAGGCCACTAAAGCTGGAATGATGCCGGCCAGGGTGGCCAGAATAACGAGGCCGGGGATCAGCGTTAATTCGTAAACAGTGATCGTGTTTAGAAAACCGATTTGCAATCCCGTCCGCTCTTCAACCATGTCAGCGCAAGCTACTCCGACCGCGTGGCCCGCGAACCAACCAATGACACCGCCGAGTATGGCGATGAGCATTGATTCCAGCAGGACGACGCGCAAGACGACATCTCGTCTTGCTCCCAGAGCTCGCATTACCGCTATGTCGCGGCGTCGATCGCTCATCGAGTTGTAGATGCTGACAAGAATACTAATTCCGCTGACCACACATACGACAATGGTTAATCCGAGCAAAGCGTTCTTTACGGGCCCCACGAACATGGCGAGCATGTTCGAGATTTCCAAGATCGGCGAGACGGCTTGCATTCGCATCGTCTTGTTCACTGGACGTTCGAGGCTGACTGCGAACAGCGGATTGCCGGGTTTGACGAGCACTGCCACGACATCACGTTTCTCCAGCGGCAAGCGATTCGCAGCCGTGGAGGCTTCACGTTCCACGTCGACTTTCAATTCGTCGGGATGCGCGGGATCAACGAACGCGCGCGCATGGTTATCCATCAAGTAGAAACCTTCGATGTTGATAAAAGCGGCTCGGTCGTTGGGCGTTCCGGTAGGTGCGAGAACGCCGACAACGGTGAAGGCCTCGCCGTGGCCAGTGCCCTCGGGATCGCCGTGCGTTGTTTGCAGCGTATCACCGACTGTGACGTTCATAGCGGCGGCTACCTGCGAACCGACGACGGCTTCAAAAAAACCATGTTCGGGCGAATGATCTACGAAATTTCGTCCTGCTTTGAACTTGTATTCGGAGTCATTTAACTTGCCGTAACGAAGTTTTTCAAAGAAAGCCGGCGTGGTACCAACAACACGGAAGGGCCCGTAATAGTCGCCCAAACAAATGGGAATCGCGAAGCCGCCTTGCGTGTACGCTGAGTACAATCCGGCTCGATCTGGCTCGGCAATGCGACCACCGATTCGCTTGATTTCCTTTTGACGTTCATCGCTTGGCAACAACTCGAGATAGTCGTCGTAGGGGAGCACTTCGATCGGCTTGCTCAAGTAAAAAACTGAGTTCAGCACAAGCTGCAAGGAACCGCCGCGCGCGCCTACGATGAGGTTGTAACCAACGTTGCTGTTGCGATCGAACGACTCAGTAATCGTCCAACTGATACTTAGTACCAGCACCACGAGGGCGACACCTAGCGCCATGCTGAAGACGGTGAGCATTGTTGCAAAGCCACGTTGTTGCATGTTTCGCCAAGCGATGTGCAATAGATTCATTCGTCATCGACCTTCGTTAGCATCCTAGAATGTTCTTGTTAGGCGCTTAGCTTTTTACGCGTGCGTGAACTCGGTTGATTTCTTCAAGTCGATCAACGCGAGGGAACTGATCCGCGATCATCATCGAATGAGTCACAATCAAGAGAGCAATGCGTTCTTCGGCGCAGCTCTCGCGTATCAGATCGATAATCATCTGTTGATTCGTGGGGTCGATGTTAGCGGTCGGTTCGTCGGCGAGAAGCAAAGTCGGGCGGTTTGCAAGCGCACGTGCGACAGCAACTCTTTGCTGCTGGCCAACCGATAGAGCTGCGGGCTTATGATTCAGTCGCTCTCCCAAGCCGACTCGACGCAGTAACTCTACGGCTCGCTGCGGATCCGGCTTACGATTGCTGAATGTCATACCGAGTCGCACGTTCTCGAGCGCGGTGAAACCGGGCAGCAGATTGAAGGTCTGAAAAACGTAACCGATTTTTGCCGCGCGGACACGGTCGCGGCCCGCTTCGCTGAGTTTCAGCAGGTCGATGCCATCAAGTTCAATTCGGCCGCTGTCGGGCGTCATGATCCCAGCGATGCAGTGGAGCAGAGTTGTTTTGCCTCCGCCGCTTTCACCGATCAGCACCATTTGCTCTGCATCCTGGATCGTAAACTGATCAACGTCTAGAACCGGTAAGCGTTGCCCTTCCGGCAGCTTGAACGATTTCTTCAGTTCCTTGATCTGCAGCATTCCGAGTTCCGTTGTTCCAGATGTGTCGAAGGTTGTATTTCCAAGTGATCTTGTCGCAAGTTTTGTGTGCTGAACGGTCTTTGACTAAGTTATGGCGTCCCTGGGGCATGCTCCAGGAACATGAGAATCCAGCTTGCAACGGTTTCAAATTGAAGCTTCAAATACTCGTACGTACAGCCTTGGCAAATCGTTCAGAGTCGATTTAGATCCGGCGGCGAATTGCGCGTGAAATATCCCGCTTTGCATCGGCCTTTTTCATTTTTTCGCGTTTGTCATGCAATTTCAATCCTTTGCAAAGTGCCATCTCGCACTTCACAATTCCGCGTTCGTTGAAGTACATGCGGAGCGGGACGAGGGTCAACCCTTTCTCGCTAGCGCGGCCCACGAATTTTTGCATCTCACGCTTATGCACCAGCAACTGTCGCGGTCTTTTTGGCTCGTGATTCCATACGGTCGCTTGCGGATATTCCGCGATATCGCAGCTCACCAACCACAATGTTTGACCCTTTACCCGTCCGTACGCTTCCTCCAGTTGGCACTTGCCGTTGCGGAGGCTCTTCACTTCGCTGCCCACCAACATCACACCACACTCGATCGCGTCAAGTATCTCGTATTTGTGCTTCGCTTTACGGTTGTCGCAAATAGTCTTGAAGGTTGGCGCAGCGGCCGCTGCCGGCTTACTTTGGGCAGGCTTTTTGCCCGCGGACTTAGCCGTCGGTGGTGGTTTCGTGGGCTTGGCTTTTTTCGACTTATTCAACGTCAAATACTCTTCGTTTTTTTTCGCAGCTCGCGGCCAAATTTTTCGCAGTTGAGCTTGTAGGCTAATTTTGCCGGTTTCACTTGCCGTCGGTGGAACTACTAGACTCGCAAAAGTCTTCAGGAGCACCTTCGGCCTGCGCTCAAATGGCTTGGGTGCTCCATTGTACGCCGGTTTGCTCAGGACGATGAAGGGGATCTAACGCAAAGCTGGCCGATTGGAGTACAATGAGACACAACACGCACAGCCGCGAGTTGAGCGCTGCGAAAGCTGAACGGCAGCGCGTCAAAGAATCTTTCTAAGGTAGCTAACCCAAGATGGCGTTTGATCTTCCAGTGGTCTCCGAGTCGGCTTCAACGGGCGGTTGCGGGGGAGCGTCGGTCGGCGAGCCAACTGGTTTTGTCCCCAGTCGCCGCCTGCCTCCGTGGTTGAAGCGGGACTTGCCAGTTGGGAACTTCAATAACTTCACCGCTGGACTGCTGGACGAATTGCGACTGGAAACGGTTTGTGACAATGCCAAATGTCCCAACCGCATGGAATGCTACTCGCAGAAGACCGCCACTTTCATGATCCTGGGAAACGTGTGCACACGGCCTTGTGGTTTCTGTGCGGTGTCGCGAGGGAAGCCAGAAGCGCTCGAGGGGGATGAACCAACTCGAGTGGCTGAAGCCGCGTTTCGCTTGGGTTTGAAGCACGTCGTGATCACATCGGTAACTCGGGATGATCTTCCTGACGGCGGAGCGGATCATTTTTATGAAACTGTTTTGGCCGTTCGGGCTCGCACGGGTGCAGCGATTGAAGTCCTCACCCCCGACTTTATAACGCACCGACATGGGCTTGATCGCGTTATTGCATCGGCGCCCGAAGTTTTCAATCACAACATGGAAACCGTTCCGCGACTGTACCGCAAAGTGCGCGGACCGAAGAGCGACTACAACTGGACACTCGCTCTGCTGGCTCGAGTTAAAGCGCTGAATCCTTCTATAAAAACCAAGAGCGGCTTGATGCTCGGACTGGGCGAAACTCGCGACGAATTGCTGGACTGCTTAGCAGATCTACGTAAGTTTGGCTGCGATTTCTTGACCTTGGGGCAGTATCTTCAGCCGGGCGTTCGGTACTTGCCAGTGCAACGCTATGTTCCGCCCGAAGAGTTCGACGAGCTAGCGGCAATCGCTAGCGACATGGGATTTGAAAAAGTTGCCAGCGGTCCCTTCGTCAGGTCCAGTTATCATGCGCGCGAGATGACAGAGCCCGAAGTAACAGAGGCCTAATGATCAGATTTAGCGTGCGTAGTCACTAGGCGTTTATCCAGTTAAAGCACCCCAAAGCAGGTACAACATGAAATCCTCTCTCTTTCTCGCTTGTTCGCTGTGTCTGAGCTTTTTAAGCGTGCGAGGCGCCTGTCAGGAGAATAAAGTGACCCAACCAGCAGTTCTGGAAGCGACGACTGAAGATCCAGCCAAGTTATTTGAACCTCGCGAGTTTCAAGGTGAGGGTGGAAAAGTACTGAAGTACCGGTTGCTCAAGCCGTTTGGTTACAACCCGAACAAACTTTATCCGGTTGTGATTTTCCTACACGGCGCGGGTGAGCGAGGCGACGACAACACGGCGCAACTGAAGCACGGTATGGCAGATTTCTGCAAGCAGGCGCGTCGCGAGAAGAACCCGTGTTACGTTATTGCACCCCAATGTCCCACGAACGAAAAATGGGCCAATATCGACTGGTCAGCCGAAGGGGGCATCAAGTTGCCTGGCGAAGCTAGCGACTCGATGAAGCTAACTATGGGGCTGGTTGATGCAATGCTGGAAGATGCTGCCATCGACAAGAATCGCATTTACATCACCGGCCTATCGATGGGAGGCTACGGCACTTGGGATGCGATCGCGAGGCGTCCTGAGTTCTTCGCGGCGGCCATGCCAATTTGTGGAGGTGGCGACCCAGCGACGGCTGAGAAGATCAAGCATATTCCGATTTCATGCTTCCATGGTGACGAAGACAAGGCAGTAGCAGTCGAAAAATCGCGAGTCATCATCAACGCAATTAAGGAAGCGGGAGGATCGCCGATGTATACCGAATACAAAGGAGTGGGCCATGATAGTTGGACACAAACCTTCGCAGCGGAAGCCACTCATGACTGGTTGTTCGCGCAGCGTCGAGTCCAAGGCAAACCGATCGTCAAATAACGATACGTGTTTCTCTGCCTTTGACCGCGGAGTTCGTCCAACATGGGGGCGCATAGCGAGAACGCATGAAGCCGAAAAATCGACTGACAGTTTCAAACCTAGAACCTAACCAGTTCGCCACCGTGTTTCCGTCACTCGGCTATTTCGATGAGAAACGTGGCTACTGGAAATTGTTAGTGCACGGTCGAGTCTACTCGACGGAGACCGTGCCGCTCGGAACTCGCATTTTGCTCAAGGGACTGAAGCGAGCCATGAAGGCGACACCTGAGCAGATCGCCAGCGATCTATTTCAGCAACGGATTGGTGGCTTTCTCACAAAGCCGATTCCTAGGCGACGCATTGTATTGCAACTGGGAGAACATCGTCTGCAATTGAAGCGGCGTACGCGCGGCAGCGGCGTATTTTATAGCTTGCTGAAACTTCCTAAGGACCATGTACCTACACCTGACCCCGCGAATAGCAGCGGTGTGCGAAATGTGGTTTCCATCAAACTGCTACGGCCACCCTCCGCGCTAGATTCAGGTAAGCAGCATATCGTTGGGAATGTGCACTTGGTACCGCCTCGCGGGTTGTGCATTATCAGCGATATCGATGACACGATCAAAATGACCGAAGCGACTAGCCGCCAGGAAATGCTCGCCAACACATTTTTAAGACCTTTCGCAGTCGTCGATGGTATGGTCGACCTTTATCAATCGTGGCATGCGCGGGGAGTCGAATTTCATTACGTATCCAGCAGCCCGTGGCAGCTCTACCAACCGCTCGCTGACCTTTGCATGTCGAGCAACTTCCCGGCGGGCAGCATGCATTTGCGTTACTTCCGAATGCGCGATGAGATGTTCAAGCGGTGGCGTCCAATCCGCAACAACAAAAAAGTAGGAATCATCGCTGCTATTTTTAAATGGCTCCCTAAGCGAAGGTTTATTTTGGTCGGGGATAGCGGTGAAAAGGATCCTGAAGTGTATCGATTCCTCGCAAAACGCTTCCCCGATCAAGTGGCCGCCATTCTGATTCGAGACCTGCAGACGCGGCCGCTCGACAAACGCCGCCAGCGGAAATTGCAGTCTGTTGCGGGACAGTGCGACGTGCGTATATTCCGGCAAGCTTCAGAAGTTCTCGGTGTGGTGGATCAGCAGCTGCGGGGTAGCTAGAACACGCTCGATTTCACCTAGGTGGAAGTTTTCCTGCGATACAGGTGGGTGTTTCGCAGTTTTCGGAATGCTGGCGTTTAGCCCAGTTTGGCCAGCAAGACCCATGATCTGCGCCGGTTGATGGAAATTGCAGCAATGCAACCAAAGCA
>JANPLP010000117.1:0-5766 GCA_031426595.1 Planctomycetia bacterium
CCTGTCTAGATAACCCTTGTGCAAAGGACTGGTAGGCTTTTTCTGCTTTTCCAATCACCGAGTGGCCGCAGACTCCGATGACACCGGGCACGAGTTTTGTCCGCTGGTTTGGCATATACAGGTTACCGGTGACCATCAAACCAGGCCGACTTTCGAAGATAATGTTCTCGATCGTGTAGACGTCGCGATCAATGGTCTTCATAACGCGTGCGTTCAGAGGCGTCTTTTCTGGAAAAGGTCCAAACGCCTCCGCGATACGCTGTTGCACGGACTGCACATATTCCTCCCCTTCCTGTTGACTCTTCAGCCCGTCGCGTCTCGCACTACCTCGCACTTCAGCAGCTCGAACTTCGTCCACCAGCCATTCTTGAACCATCCGTGGGAATCGATTTAAAGGAGCCAGTTTGACCGCTTCTTGAGCTGAAGACCAAGAGGAAAGCAGAACCCAGACAAGCAAAAGTGAAGCGACGTGGGGTGCAACTCCGGTCATTTTTTGTCCTGTCATTTCTTCCTGTAACGTTTCGCTGCATGAGGCTACCACTGACTGCACTAGCACACCACTAACTCGCACATAGTAGCCCACCTCGGGCTAGTGTTCCACCATTCAATCGATTTTAGGCATTCAATCGATTTCAGGTCCGTCGTATCCCTGAGGCGGCAACGGTTAGCACTGTTGGTGGTATTTCTCAAAGCAGAGTATCGCAGCTTAACCAGTAAGCACAGGAGGACTGGTCCTTGGTAGCTGAATAGCTTCACCAAGTCGACGAGCGTAACTTGCTGAGCATCATGGAGTAAGTGCACAGAGTAAGTGCACAAGAAAAATTGTCGCAGGTGACAGTCGAACCTGATAGAATGAAACTTCCTACCCCGCAATCCTGCTTAAACCTCCCCTGAAAGCAATGGACTAACATGTCAAAAATTCTGTTAGTTGAAGACAGCGCTACACAAGCGATGCAGATGAAATTATTGCTCGAGTCGGCCTCGCATACGGTAACCTGCGTTGATGATGGCACCGTTGCCCTGGAACACTTGGCGGATGGATTCAATGAGCTGGTGGTAACAGATTTAGAGCTACCGTTGCTGAGCGGCTTGGAGCTGATCAAAAAGATGCAAGCTGATTTTCCGCAAATACCCGCGGTGCTTGTAACGGCTCAGGGATCAGAGCGGTTGGCGGCGGAGGCGCTCAAGCATGGGGCAGCCGCTTACGTGCCGAAGTCGCTCTTGACGGAGATGCTGCTGGGGACGGTTGAGAATGTGCTTGGGGTACTTCGAACCGATCAGAGTTATGCCGAGTTGATCGACCACTTAACCGAGAATCGATTGATATTCGATTTGCCATGCAACCCCGCCTTTATTGAGCCTGTAATTGATTTGACGATGCACATGGCCGCGGGCATGGAGTTGCTGAGCGGCACAGATCGTCATCGGGTGAGCATTGCGCTAAAACATGTCTTGTCGAACGCGTTTTTTCGTGGCAACCTAGAGCTAACACATGCTCAGTGGCGAGAGCACTGTGACAATCAAGAGAACCAGGATTTGGTCCAACAAAGGTTGCATCAAGCACCATTCAAAAATCGAAAAGTACACTTCGATGCACGCTTGATGCGCGACACATTGCGTGTGACAGTGCGTGACGAAGGGCATGGTTTTGATGTTAACAAACAGACTCACCTGAATCCCGCTCAAGCCATGGATGCTGACCATGGCCGCGGTTTAGTCCTGATTCATAGTTTTATGGACAAAGTGACCTATAACGAAAAAGGAAACGAAGTCACTCTGGTTAAACATTGTTCCGCGCGAGCCTAAAGCACGATGATGACTTGTAAATGGGTCACCGATGGCTTTGGTGTTCGTCATTTCAATTCCCTCGCAGTTTACTCGAAGCGCATCTGGTTGCTGGGTGCGATGAACTGAAACCGAGCCTTCCATGAGCCAACTGGTTGTTGAAGAATCCAGCGTACCATTTAGCTTGCTGCCAAGATCGATTCTCGAACGGCTTGATGATCTGGTGATCGTTTCTTCCCGCGACGGGCAGAACTTGATCTATCTGAATCCGATAGCTGAGGCTTTGCTAGGTTGGCGGGTACAAGAGTTACGCGGTGAAGCGTGGTGGAAGATAATGGTCGAGCCAGCAAGCGCAGCGACATTTCAGCCGCTTTTGGACCCGCAGTTCAAGGCCAGCGAAGCAGTCACGGTTGATATGAAGTGCTTGACCGGCATCACGAGCCCGATCGTTGTACACTCGCTGTGTCGAACGCCAGAGGAGCTCATCATTGTTGCGGGTTTGCCGGGCGAGCAGGCGTCCGCTGAGCATGTATTCCAGCAATCTCACGCCCGATTTCGCTCAATCATCGATAGCCTGGGAATCAACCTGTTGCTCAAAGATCCTCAGGGGCGGCGAATCTATGCAAACAAGATGTATCTCGACCGTCGCAACTTAAAGCTGTCGGAAGTGGTTGGGCGAACAGATCATGATCTGTTTACGGCAGATGTCGCGGACCGCTATCGTGAAGATGATCGGCATGTGCTGGCCACTGGATCGGTGCTGCACAAATTTGAACAGAACATCGACGCACATGGCGCAGTCAACTGGATCGAGATCGTCAAGGGACCACTGCTTGATGCAGATGGAGTAGTGAACGGTGTTCAGATATTGTTCTGGGACGCTTCTGAACGTAAGCAAGCAGAGATTGAGCTCGAGAAAGAACGCTATCTGCTGCGCGCGCTGCTCGACAACATCCCGGACTCTATTTACTTCAAAGATAAAGAGAGTCGATTTGTGCGTATCAGCCGAAGCATGGCTGAAAAATTTCATCTTGCGGATCCTAAAGCGATTATCGGTAAGACTGACGCTGACGTGTTTACAGCCCAGCATGCCGACCAAGCTAGGCAAAATGAAATTGAGATCATGCGTACGGGTCAACCTATGGTGGCATTGGTCGAACGCGAGACGTGGCCCGATCAGGACGATACATGGTGCTCGACAACCAAAATGCCTTTAAGAGATTCGGCTGGCGCGGTAGTTGGCACGTTTGGCGTATCGCGTGACATCACGGAGCTGAAGCGGATCGAGGCGGAACTTAGAGTTGCCCGCGATCAAGCTGACCAAGCGAACCGGTCCAAAAGTGAATTCTTGGCAAATATGAGTCACGAGATTCGGACGCCGATGAATGGTGTGATCGGAATGGGTGAGTTGCTTAGCGAAACTGCCTTGGACGACCAACAGCGAGCGTTTCTGCTGATGATGCAAAAATCTGCGCACTCGTTGCTGCGGATCCTGAATGACATTTTGGACTTCTCAAAAATCGAAGCCGGTAAGCTCGAAGTTGAAGAGATTCCATTTGACTTAAGAGCTTGTGTGGGACATGCGGTTAAGAGCCAAGCCGCGAGGGCGTCACAGAAATCGCTGGAGCTGCTTTTAAAGATTGATGCCGATGTGCCAGCTTACGTGGTCGGGGACTCGGGTCGGCTCGCACAGGTAGTGATGAACTTGGTTGGCAACGGCATTAAGTTTACGGACGTCGGCGAGGTTTCGGTTTGGGTTTCGTCCGGCAAAGGTGGAGCAGTTCGATTTGCAGTTCGCGACACGGGAATTGGCATCGCCAAGGAGCAGCAACAAGCGATTTTTGATGCGTTCACTCAAGCAGATGCTTCAACAACGCGACGCTTTGGTGGAACTGGATTGGGGTTGGCGATCTCTTCACAACTGATCGGCATCATGGGAGGCCGCATGTGGGTAGAGAGTGAGCTGTGCAAAGGTGCAACGTTTCACTTCGACTTGCCACTTCGCGCTTCCACGATGCAGCGGGGAGAAATGAATCCAGAGCCGCTTGTATTGAGCAACAGTCGCGTATTAGTGGTGGATGACAATCCAACCAATCTCGTGATTTTAGAAGAGCAGTTGTCGCGGCAATGTGTGTCTCTAGCGTTGGCGAAGGATGCCCAAACAGGGCTGGAATTGTGGCGAACTTCAGTTGCTACGAATGTGCCATTCGATGTGGTAATCGTGGATCGCATGATGCCTGTCTGCGATGGTTTTGAGTTCGTGCAAGCATTGCAAAAGGAACTGCATGGGTCCAAATTGCAGAACGCAGCGCCAACTTTTATCATGCTGTCGTCCAACATCCAAGCAGCCGACTGGGCACGTGTGGATGAATTGGGAATTGCCGTTTATCTCCAAAAGCCGGTTTTACAGAGCGAGTTGGTGGAAGCGATTCAGAAAACACGATCGCAGTCTCAAGTGCAACCTACGTTAAAAGAGCAGCCAGTGAACGTCAGGACGCTGTCGCTTCTACTGGCAGAAGATGGCGAAGTAAATCGCGCGGTGATGGTCGAGCTGCTTAAACGTTCCGGCCATCGCTTGACATTAGTCGAGGATGGCGGCGAAGCGGTAGAGGCATGGCGTAACCAAACGTTCGACGCAATCTTTATGGACTTGCAGATGCCGACCATGGATGGCATTGAAGCGACAAAAGCAATACGTCGCGAAGAGTCGGCGGAAGAGCATGTACCTATTATTGCGATGACAGCAGCAGCGATGCAGAGCGACCAAGATCAGTGCTTGGCGGCTGGAATGGATTATTACATCAGCAAACCGATTAACTTCGCCGAGTTCCGTGCGCTGCTCGCGAAACTTGAAAGCGGAAACGCACCCTTTTTGCAGGATGCCCCGGGGAGCATAGAGGCGGCACTCGCAAGCGAGTCAGTCGCGGGTTCGGATGCGAAGCCGAGCACGATCGATTTTAGCGCGCCGTTCTCGATGCTTGCTTGCCCAGTGGAACAGCAGGTGCTTTTAGTCCGGACTCTGCAGAAGGAGACCCTTCAACGACTCGACGAGATCACGCAAGGGATCCGCAAAGTGGATTTAAGGTTGCTCGTCCGGGCTTCGCATTCACTGAAAAGCGCGGCTGGACTGTTTGCCGCTCAACGCGTTTCGCTTGCAGCCGACGAAATCGAAAAAGATGCGAGGGCTGGAAGCATGGCCAATATCGATGTCAAATTCTCAAATCTACGTGAAGCAACCGAAAGGATGCTCAGCGAAATTGGGGAATGGCTAGAAGGACGTAGTGCAAAGACGAGCTGACTCTCGCAGCGATTGCGAAGCTTCGGAACGAGAGTGATTCGCGATAGCGGTTAGCTGCACAGCAATAGCCGCGGTTAAAAATCGTAGCAATAACGCTGAGTGCCCACGGTCTGACGCAGTTATACCGAAAAAGCCACTTCGACCTGCTTAGCGTGGGGTGGTTCAGCGTTACCACCCCAAGTCCGATAGGCTCGTTTAACTTTGCGACAACCGCTTTTTTTTCTCAGCCTTCATAGCCCGAACTTCAACCGTGTTACTGGACCAGCGCGTTCTTGGGCAACTTCTGGCGCTGAGTCTTGGGATCACCGGTAGGTGGCGGAGCGTGGTCCTCAGACGACGGCGGTCCTAAAATCTCTTGGAAGAGAGGCTTTAGTTCGTCAGCCCAAATCTGGTACGACTGGACTGTAAAGTGAAGTCCATCTTCAGACATCCCAGGAAGCAAGTTTCCGTTGGAATCCGACAGCTTGTTATTGATGTTGAGAAAACGAATTGCCTCGCCATCCGCAAGCTTTGCAAGCCGATCGTTGATCTGCAGAATCGTTGGACCGAGCGCGGGGTTTTGCGACCTGGGAAACAGCGCAGTGATCACAACCTTTGAGTCAGGAGATCTCTGTTGGAGTAAAGTGACAATCGACGTTAAACTTGACACGACCTCTTCCGCTTTGGACGCGTCTGCCATTCCG
>JANPLP010000118.1:0-2753 GCA_031426595.1 Planctomycetia bacterium
TCGAGCTCTAATGTATACCAAGAGCATCGCGTGACACTGGTCGAGTGAAGTCATGCGGCGAGACGCGGTCATAGCGGCTGCGCAAACAAAATGGCCTAAGCAAAAAACGGTGCATTTTCTTCACACTTTCGACGATGGAAGCCGATGAAGCGCCGTTTCAGGTTCGTTCCAATCCGTCTTCAATGGATGCGTGAACAGAATAAACGTCGTGGGAAGGGCTGGGTCACGGACGATCCCAAGTTTCTGATGTTTGGGTATTCCGGACAAGGCGTGATCAGCATGGCGAACGCAAACGCAACGATGCGTAAAGTTGAATTTGATCTCGAAGCGGTCATCTTAGCAGCGCTGTGTGTGTTTCTATGGCTAAGTTTGGTGAGCTACGATCCAGCGGACATTGGGGGCACTCTACCGCGCCCGCTTGCAGGCTTGCTCAAGTTCGAATCAGCCGTCTACCCACTGAACGAGCAGCCACGGAATTGGTGTGGTTGGTGGGGAGCGTATGCCAGCCAATTAATGGTTCAAGCGCTGGGTATTGGATCGCTGTTAGTTGCGACGGGACTGAGCGTATTGGCGATTTGGATGTTTCGCGTTCAAACCAACTATGTCCGCGCGTCGCGACAGTTCGGATGGTTGCTGGTGGTGCTCGCCACCACGACTTTAGTGTCGTTGCTTCGCTGGAATACGCCACTTTCATCGGTGATTGGCTCAGGTGGTTATTTAGGCGCGATGGCCTCAACTTGGCTGAACGAGCACTTCGCGCTTATTGGTAGCATGATCCTCGCAACTACAGTCCTGATCGCCGGATTGCTGCTCAGCACCGATTACATGGTGGTTCGCGCAGCGGCCTGGATGCTGCTCGGCGGCGCCACGGTGGCAACCTCTGCCGCCTCTGCAACGCGTAAGCGCATCACCATCCCAATCAGCCTCTCCGACTCGCTTGCCAAAGGACGTCGTCGCACAAGCGATGTGGAATTGGGCGTTCCAGTCCCAGCGACAGAGACGCCTGCATCAGTTGGCCCAACAACCGAACCGACTATCAAAATCCGTGGCCAGCAGTTGGAAGGTTCGGCCCCGAGCACTACTCCCAGTGGTGCGTCGCCAGCGACCGAAGGAGTTTTGGCCGCAGCCAAAAACATCGCAGGTTCTCTAGTTAATGCGGCTGCGAAAATACAAGCCGCTGCACCAGAGACTAACACTATCCCTGAGGTACTTGCTGGGGAATTGGAAGAAGAGGTGGAAGAGGCAGACGTTCGGGAATTAGAAGTCGAGGGCGAAGCCATTCAAGTTCGTTCTGAAACGGCTCATGACGCTCCTGGGCCAAGAGTCCGCAGCGGCAAATCGAAAAAGGATGAGAAACAGGCAGCCGCAGATTCACTCGCGCACTTGGATGATACTCGCCTGCCAGAAGGTGCGGACGAATATGTCCTCCCGGGAATCGATCTACTGACAGAGAGTGCGGACATCGATTTTGATGCGCAGTCCATAGAAGTCCGACGCAAAGCCAAGACGCTTGAAAAGACGTTTCGCGATTTCAACCTAAACGTGCGTGTGGTAGAGATTGAAACCGGTCCAGTGATCGCGCAGTATGAAATTGAGTTGGAACCTGGATTGAAGTTGTCCAAGATTACAGGACTATCGGAAGATTTGGCGATCGCGCTCCGGGTGCCTAGCGTCCGCATTGTGGCTCCTATTCCCGGAAAGAACACTGTTGGTATCGAAGTGCCAAATGAGACGCGGCAAGTCGTGCGATTGCGAGAAGTGATCGAAGAAGGTGCTGCAGCCAGCAAGAAAGCGAAAATTCCGCTGTTCCTGGGCAAGGACGTATCGGGCAACGCTTTGACCGTCGACTTGGCGAGCTTGCCACACTTGCTGATCGCTGGACGAACAGGAACGGGGAAAAGCGTTTGCTTGAATGCAATCATCGCTTCCATCCTGATGACGAAGCGACCAGACGAAGTGCGGATGCTGATGATCGACCCGAAGATGGTCGAGTTGAGTGGTTATGCGCGACTGCCGCATCTGATGCACCCTGTTGTTACCGATATGAAAAAAGCGGAAGCAATTTTGGCCTGGGCAGTCGACAAGATGGAAGAACGCTACGCGCTGTTGGCTCGAGCCGGCGTTCGGCACATCGTTAACTACAACCAACTCGGTCGCGAGGAACTACTCGAACGACTAAAGCCTGAGAATCCCGAAGAAGCCGACGCGATCCCAGATCACTTACCGTTCATTGTGATCGTAGCAGACGAAATCGCCGACTTGATGATGACGGCTGGTAAGGAAGTTGAATCGCACATCATCCGCTTAGCGCAAAAAAGTCGCGCAGTCGGGATACACTTGATCCTGGCGACCCAGAAACCAACGGTGGACGTTATTACGGGTTTGATCAAGAGTAATCTTCCGGCTCGCATCGCATTCCAAGTCGCCAGTCAGACTGACAGTCGCGTGGTGCTCGACGAGATCGGGGCCAATAAACTGCTCGGCAACGGTGACATGCTGTTCCTATGGCCCGGCACAAGTACCTTGCTGCGCGGCCAAGGAACTTACTTGAGCGATGATGAGATCAATGCCGTCGTAGATCATTGCAGCACCGGTGAACAGAACTTCGTCAACGAACTGGTGAACATCAAGGTTGCCGATCCGGAGAGCGAAGACGCCCCCAAGCCCGGAGCGCTCAAGAAGCGAGACGAGCTTTATGAGGCGGCCGTGGATGTTGTGGTGCGCGAAGGGCGCGGCAGTGTTTCGTTGCTGCA
>JANPLP010000119.1:0-1458 GCA_031426595.1 Planctomycetia bacterium
GTGCTCGGAGGGTTATGGGGCGATGATAGTTGGGGACGATTCTGGGGATGGGACCCCAAAGAGAACGGCGCCATGATGATCGTTCTTTGGAATGCGCTTTTGTTGCACGCTCGGTGGGACAAAATGATCGCTTCGCTTGGATTTGGAATCTTAGCGGTATTTGGAAACATCATCACGGCTTGGTCCATGTTCGGGACCAATCTGCTCGGAGTGGGGCTGCATACGTATGGCTTCAACAAAGAAACTTACAATTACCTCGTTTACTTTGCGTTGAGCCAAGCGATCGTCATCGGGCTTGGCGTGGTGGTTGTATTGCTTCGTCGTGCGTCGTCCAAAGCAGAGCTGTCCTAACGATGGGGAATGATCTCGATGCAAGGGAAACCGTGGGCGCAACGACTCCACACTGTTCGCCAACATTTGAATTCATTTCCTCGCCGATTGCCATGCATCGGTGCATCGCAAAGGACACGTGGCGTTTGACGGTCGTGGCACCCGAACTGGCCCGCCGCACGGTCCCAGGCCAGTTCTATATGATTCGAATCGGCGGAAGAACCGATCCACTGATCGGACGCGCGTTGGCGATGTACGATCGGCATCTGGGCAAGGATGGGCAGCCAGAGGCGATCAGTGTCGTGTACACGGTAAAGGGGAAATTCACGCAAGCCCTGTCGCGGTGCGTCGCGGGGGATCTTGTAGAGCTTTGGGGCCCGTTAGGAAATGGCTTTTCCACCGAGCCCACGGAGCACCTTATTTTGGTCGCGGGCGGTGTGGGGCAAACGCCCATGTTAACTTTGGCCGCGGCCGCTCTCGGGAAGTCACAGTATGGCAGCCCGAGCCAACCGTGCGGCTATGCCAAGAGAGTGACTTTGTGTTACGGTGCTCGGGCTAAAGAGTACCTTGCTGGCTTGTCCGATTTCGAAAAAATTTGCACTGAAGTGCAAGTTGCGACCGAAGACGGTTCTTTGGGCCATCGCGGTCGTGTCACCGAATTGCTGACCCGCATGCTGGATGCATCCAGTGCGAATTGCCGAATCGCATGTTGTGGCCCTGAGCCGATGATGGAGGCGGTCAGCAAGATTGCGTCGCAATTCCGCGTACCCTGCGAGCTTTCACTGGAAACTCCGATGGCATGTGGGATCGGGATTTGTTTTACTTGCGTGGCCAAGATCAAGCAACTAGATGGGGAATGGGATTATCAGAGAACATGCATCGAAGGCCCCGTCTTCGACGCAGAAAAAATTGTCTGGTAGGTCGCATCGGTAGGTCGCATCTGCCGGATGCGACTTCTCGCCCTCTAAGATTTTTTGGCGGCGTTAGATCTTTCTAGAGTGCCAAGTCGCTCTCGGCAAGAGCGACCCACTGGCGACTGCTGCTCCCTAATATTGATATTCGCCCTCTAAGATTTTTTGGCGGCGTTGGGTCTTTCTAGAGTGCCAAGTCGCTCTCGGCAAGAGCGAC
>JANPLP010000120.1:0-5737 GCA_031426595.1 Planctomycetia bacterium
CGATGCATGGTAACTTGTCCATAACGATAGCAATCGTCGTCTTCTATATCGTCATGAACCAAGCTTGCTTTGTGGAACATCTCGATGCTCATCGCAGCGCGTAGAACGGCAAGTGGATACTGGGCGATCGCTTCAGCGCCGTTGGAGAGAGCACCTTTGCCACCGGTCAGTGCGTCATAGGCGGCTAGGGTGATGAAGGGGCGAGAATACTTGCCGCCGCGGCGAACAAAATCAAGTGCAAGTGTTTCTGTGCAAGCCACAGGATCGATACCAGCCAGCGGATCCTGAGAGTCGTCGATCAGGGGACGGCTTTGACGAGTTCGTAAGACTAACTCTTCAAAGCGATCGGTTTGGAACATGTCGTTAGCGGCACGCAGCAAATGAACATAGCTGCGAGTTTGCTGCTGCGGTGGCGTTTGCCGCGATTGGATCATGTCCAGAACCCAATCTTCATCAACGCTCGTGTTGCGACAATCGCTGGACAACAAAGGAACAGCAATGCAAGGAATACCCGAAAGCAGAATCTTATCGATCGCTTTTTCGAGAACATTCAAACAGGCAACCCCTACGATCGCATCAACGTAGCCGCTTACAATAATCTTCAGTACGACAGGCGAGCCTTCGGCGACGAGCACTTTATAGCCCATATCCTCAGCGATTGTGCGGAAGTCTGCGATGCTGCAGGCGCCGCATTTCTTGCAGTTCATGCCGAATTCGTCGTAATCTGCGGGGCATCCTTCAGCGTGCTTTAGACAGTGCGGCAGCAGAAACAATCGGCGACTGGGATCGGTTGCGGCAACTTGGTCTTTCCAGAACTCGCCGCTTAACATCACCATAATCCATCCCACATAACCTTCGCTGAGATTCTCACGTTCTAGTAACTCGCGCGAAAGGCCTTCCATTTCATCCTTACTTAGCGGACGGGTCTTATCGAGTTTTGCGGCAACCTCGGCACAGCGAGCCTTCAAGTGTTCGCGCAGTTCCTTCGTTTCTGGAACAAGCTTTAGATGGCTGGTTTTGCGGCGTCGCGACTTAGACGATGCGTCAGCAGTTGGCTGCACAGCGCCTTCTTGAACTTCAGCTCGACTAATAGATGCAGATGACAAAGCGCCGCTCCTAGGAGGGAGATCTTGATTTTGGTAAAGAGGATTGAACGGGTAAAGACTTACTAACCCGCCGATACGCTCGCAGTTTCGTCAGTATGTAGTTGTTGCAGCGCAGCCCCCAAAGCACCGAGGCTAAAGATGGCTGGATACAGTTTCTCGTGGTACCATAACTTCGCAAAGTAGAAACCTATTGGCCAACTACATGCTAAGTTGCCTCGCTGGATTGCGGTAGTCAACCAGTCGAGCCCGCTCATTATAGTTGGTGTGCACATTGTCACGCCACCACACTGAACCAGGGCTTCTAAAGCAAGAGCGGTTTCCTCAATAGAACTACCGACGGTCAAATCGCCCCGCTTACGCCCGGACGACGGCTTGGGCCCGGCGGGATAGGAGCCTCTATCTGTGGCGCTACTCAAATCCGGCTCGTTTCTGTAGGGAACACTCACTCCTCCCCCCCACCCGCCATCGAGGTTCTGATGTTGGACTAGAAATTGAATTCCAGCTCGTGCGGCGGGTTCTTCTTGCTGTGATAACTCGGCGTACGACAGCAACACTTTGGCGGTTCCATAAACTGGATTCTCTTCGGCTGGATTGTCTTGATTGCCGAACCATAGAGGAAACCAACTCCCATCCGGTTGCTGCCGTTGCTCAATAAAACGCTTGCCGCGGCGCATGCTGTTCAAGATTTGCGAGTAACTTGGCGTGCGCGTATGTTGCTCCCGCAGCTCGTCAAGTTTCGGCAGCCAAGCATGGAAAGCTCGGAGGGCGTGCGCGGTCAAGTCGGTCCCACTGCGATCGAAGGGGAGTTTGCCCCAACCACGGCAAAAAGTAGGCCAACCTCCGTCACGATTTTGCAGCTCAGTCAACCATCGCAACCCGGCCGCCGCAGCCCAGTGAGCTTGATGCCGCAGCCGCGCTACGTCAGGTGTGGACAGGTCGAGAGCTGCCAGTGCCAATAAAGCCGCCGGGGTGTCATCCGCGTCGGGTACCGCGCCGCTGAGGTCCGTCCAACCCCAGCCGCCAGGGCGCGCACCTGTAAAGGGATGCTGCCGCAGATGTTGACAACTGAGTAACCAACGAACCGTTTTAGCCACGAGTTTCGGGGTTTCGCCCTCCACGAAACTTCGATCAGAGGCGTGAGTTGGGTTCGGCCTACCCGCAACTTCCATCGCACCCGAGCCAACCGCGATTCGTCCGCTGGGTTCAAGTAGCACTTTGATGGGTGGCACCGACCGTCTTTTGAGCGCCACTATCGCGGAGCTTGTCAACCAAGTCGCAAGATTTGTATCAATGGGCCAACTTCCGTCGTTGAGTCGGGAGTTGATAAGGAAACGTATGCAGTGCTGCGCGACCGGCAAGCCACCTTTGCCGATCGCCGCCAAACTCATCAGTACAAAGCTGGTCAATGGCACCGCTTCCAAGTACCCACCGCTGTGCGGCTGCATCTTAGAGAGGACTTGTAGCGTCGGTTTAATTGCCCGGCGTCGCATCATTCTGAACAGCGGATTCAACGGCGGCTGGAAGTGAAATTTGGCTTGCCCCATAGCCACGAGAGCTGGAATTGCATAACTAACGACGGGCATACGCGCGAGTCGATACCAGGACTGCGGCAACCAAGCGGCTTCAAATGGCAAAGCTGGAATCTGACGCCAATCGGCCAAGCCAGCCAGTGCACAGTTGGTCAATATCGGCACAACAAACGTTTTGTCTTTGCCATACCGACGCTTCAACGCCTCCCACTTTCCCACAGATTCAACATAGCTGTTGGCCGCCTCAAGTTTTGCAGCGGCTTCCTTTTCGAAATCGGCTAAACGCCACGCGGCTTGCACCAGCAATGTGGTGGCAATGTTCGAATGACTGCGATCAGTGTCTCCAAATCCACCATCCGCGTTCTGGTGATCGGCTAACCATTGAGCTCCGGTGCCAATTGCATCCGCGGCAAGCTTAAGCTGCTCGTCGGGCAAGCACTCGTGTTTTCGACAGAGGCTAAGTGCGCTGACAGCGGTGGCGGTTGACAGCGCAGAAGTGGAGAGCTCACCAACCCAGTGCCCATCGCGGACTTGATCCTCCAGATAATGCCAAGTTGATTGCCAAGCCTGCTCTACCCTGGACCGTAGCGCAGCAACATTGGCTCGATCGGTACTGATTGATGCCGCATTGGGGGACGAGTACGATGAACAGTCTTTGTTTGACGCAGCGGACATCGAAGCTTTCAAGTTAAGTTGAGTGGTTACCTCGCGGCTGAATTTGCCAAGTGCTGTTGTCGCTTTCGAGCCCCGTGTGCGATTGTAACCTAGGTGGTCGCTTATTCGGTTCGTGTGCAGTGACTCAGTTTGGATGTTCGAGACACAAACCTAACAGATTCAAGGAGAACGCATGATGCCTAGACATCGATTCAGTTGGCGGATTGGGTTGGCTTTGGCGAGCTTTACAATTAGCGGTTGTAGCCCAGCGAACACGACGAATAGTGCCAGTATCAATGCCAACGCTACCGCGACAAGAGCACCTGGCACCGACAATGGCTTGCAGCAACCATCGGAACAAACAGCTCCAAACGTATCTGCCGCATCAAGCGAATCGAGTTCCTCTGCCGTGAAGATTGTGCAAGTCGATTTTGCTGCATTCGAAAATGAAATCAAGAAGCACATAGGCAAGCTGATAGTCTGCGATGTCTGGAGCACCGGATGTCCGCCATGCATGCGCGAGTATCCCAACCTCGTGGCTCTCAGCAAGCGATGGCCTAACGATGTTGTCTGTATTTCTTACAATGTCGATTACATCGGTCTAAAATCGAAACCCGTCGAATCCTACTTGCCTAAAGTCGGCGGATTCCTAGAGAAGCAAAAATCCACTGACGTCGTCAATCTGATCAGCGCGGAAGCTGACTCGGATGTGTTTGAGAAGCTGGAAATTGCATCCATCCCAGTCGTTATGCTGTACGATCGCCAAGGCATGTTGATCAAGAAATTCACGGAAGCTAACAGTGGTGAAGACGGCCTGACTTACCAAGCAGACATCATTCCCGCAATTGAAGCAGCCTTAAAGTAACCACTCAGCAAAACAAACGTATATCAGTGCTGATCAGTTATCAGTGCTGATCAGTTATC
The DNA here is from genome assembly GCA_031426595.1 of Planctomycetia bacterium. Lineage (GTDB taxonomy): Bacteria > Planctomycetota > Planctomycetia > Pirellulales > Pirellulaceae > Aureliella. The sequence continues at coordinate 4,214 of JANPLP010000120.1, forward strand.
AATGCTGATCAGTTATCAGTGCTGATCAGTCACTAATTTGTCACAATCGCGACATTTCTCGTCGCGATCTTCGCGGTTGCGGCGATCTCGCCCGCCGTCGCGGCCTCGTCCTGGTGAGCCTGGAGGAGGGAATGGGAATTGCTCGAATTCGAATGACGCCCCCTTAAGTCCTTCTAACTTGGCTCGCTGCTCCTGCGAGAGCATTTCAGATATGACCAAGTGAACTTTTCTTTGAGTTCGCTCCCACGAACGAAATCGATCGGAGGGCTCCGCGTTTTCCCTTGAGGACTCTTCAAACATCTCGCGCTCTATCGCTTCTTTCTTAGCGATGATTTCCAAGCGACGGGCGTCTTCAAGCCCAATTTTTTCAGCGACCACTTTATTGAGAGCCGCGGAAGACTTGTGAAGTTGCACATAAAGGCCGATTAAACGTTCGCGTTTTGACTCGTTATCACCTAAAACTTGCCACATCTCACGATCCGCTTCGACCATCACTTTCAAGAACTCAGTTTTTAGTTCGTCTGCGGAAATCTTGTGATGCTTCAACTGTTCGTAAAGCTTCTCACCTGAGGAACGCGATTTAGAGAGAATGTCGCGAGCCGCCTTGGCGCTCGAATCGTCCAGACCAACCTCTTCACGAACCGATTTCTGGAAAAGGAGGTAACCAAACTCTTGAGCCCCACGGCTCCGAGTTTCATTCAGGGTGCGGAAGAAGATTTCACGGGTTTCGCGTTCTGACCGAGAGTCGCGGTTCGTTGGCTTTTCAGGCTCTTGCGAACCTGAATCGGAATTGCCAGAAGCCTGCCCGTTTGGCTTCTCAGTACTCTTGGAATCGTCACTCTTGGAATCGTTTTTTGTCGAATCTGTGTTCTTCGGCGGTGTATTCTTAGACAGTGTATTCTCAGACTGTGTATTCTTCGGATCCGTATTCTTCGGATCCGTATTCTTCGGACTGGTGGGTTCTTGTTGCGCGCAGGCACACGTCCCGAAGAAGATCAAAAGAACTGAAAGTGCCAAACGTCCAAACATGTACATCCCCCGGTCGAGCAGGCCAGACGAAGCTGGCCTGCACAATGCCGAACTAATTTGAAGACCTAGTTATCACTGTTTGGGCGATTGCGTCCACCGCCAGGTGCGCCACCAGGTCCGCGCCCAAAACCACCGCCTTCAGGGAAAGTAAACTTCGCACCTTTAAGTGCTTCGAGGGCTTTCTTCTGTTCGGCGGTCAATTTTTCATCGATAGCCGAGTCCGATTTCTTGCGCATCTCTGCCATCATTTCAGTCATTTTTTCTCGGTCAGGTGGTCCACCCCCTTGGAACATTTCTCGCATTTTCGCGCGACCTTCTTCCGAGGACTTAGCCAAGGCTTCGCCCAATGCTTTCACTTCCGCTTCTTTCAGGCCGACTTCCTTAGCGATCAATTCATTGATCACTGCTGAATTACCTTGCTGCTGAACCAGCAGGCCCATCAATCGCTTCATTCCAGCCGGATCGACTACCTCTTCAAGCAGCTCTTGAGCCTTG
>JANPLP010000121.1:0-10395 GCA_031426595.1 Planctomycetia bacterium
CGCCCTCGGTGAGGCTGCCGCCCCCCTGGTTGTGACCGATAGTTACGCCATTCACAAGAGGCGTCCCTGCAGCTTTGACGTCAATCCCCGAAGAGTCCGGACGAGGCACGAGTCTATCGCCCAGCACCGCGCTTTGAATGATTTCTGCTGTCGTCGCTAAATCGCCGCTGGGTGTCAATGTGCCTTCCATCACCACGTTCCGAGTTGCCTGCGCAACTGCTTCGGAACCGAGCGGAATTGAAAGAGCTTGCAGTTGTGTTGTCTGAATGTTGAACTGCTCATCGACTCCATAACCCAGCACACGATTACCAGTGGTAGTGACCAACTGGTTTTCGCTGTTCAGTTTAAAAATGCCGTTGCGAGTATAAAGCTGCTCGTTGTTTGCGCTCTCGACAATAAAGAAACCGTCGCCTTGGATCGCCAAATCCGATGGGCTGGAGCTGATCTGAATCGTTCCCTGCGAGAACTTGGGAGTGATTGCCGCTACTTGAACACCTAGGCCCGTTTGCCGAGGATTGGTCCCGCCATTATCCGCAGTCGGCGAAGCACCCAGAGAAAGCGTTTGAAGAAATTGGTTTGCGAACACCACATCAGATGCTTTGAATCCGACTGTCTGCGAGTTCGCGAGGTTGTTACCGAGTACGTCAATCTGCGTTTCCGCAGCACTCATGCCTGTGAGTGCGGTACTCAACGAGGATGCGAGTCCCATGACAACCTACCTTTTATGCTAGCGTCAACTTCCGATGTCTACGATCTCCCGAATATTCTTGATATCGACGATTGAGTTGCCAATATGTACTTGGACTTTCCGATTATTCGGGTCTTGAGGATCCGCCTGGACTGCAACACGATTAACGACACCGGTCACATCTTTAGCATCATTGTCGAGAGCCTTCACTTCTTTGCCAATCAAGCTGCTCGCCATCGAAAGCTCTTGGCCGATTGCCAGCGAAGAAAGGGTATCCGTCAGCTTCGTGGTGGAACCGATTTGGCGGATCTGCGATATCTGCTCCATCATCTGCGCATTATCCATCGGATTCAACGGATCTTGATTCTGTAGCTCAGTGATCAATAGTCCCAGGAACTGATCGAGATCGACATCTGCCAAACCATTACCCTTGGCTGTCGAAGAGCTCGTTGAACTGGAGTTTCTCACGCCGGGAATGCTTGTCATTGTTTAATTTCAGTTTGAGTTCAGTAGCATTGTTTGCAGCGAATCCGCTTTGCCGCCGCAAACTTTAGAGTCGACTTCACTCTTCATTCGTACTGGTTTGCGGGCTCACACGTCAAGTCGACAGCCGACGCTAGCATTTTGCAATTCTGCAGTCCACAAATTAAACCTGCAGATCGATACCTGCTCCGGCTAGGCTCGCACTTGTTGCAGTCACAGCTGCTGGCCCTGCGAAGGCCAGCCGAGCTTCACGATTGGCTGCAACGCGTCGATAGTCGGTCTGCGATCTGCTTGAACGGTCCTCGTATTGCCTCGACTGAGACTCACCGTTGGTTTGCGCAAAAGTTGCATCGGCTCCATTGCCCGAAACATCCACTTGGAACTTTGTCACATCAAAACCTTGATCCGCCAATCGCTGGCGCAGCGCGGGGAGATCCGCCATAATTGCATCGCGAGCAGCGGTAGTTTCGGTGGTCAGGCGAGCTGCCATTGAGCGGCCTTCTAATCTCACTTGCACCGTGACCGAACCCAAGTGCTCGGGATGCAGCCGCAAGTTGATAGTTCCACCCTCCGCCGAAATTCGATTAAAGCTCCGCGCGATACGTTGAATGACTCTAACCCGTTCCTGCTGCGTTATTTCGGAACCTTCTGTTTTCCCTTTCGCCTCTCCTTTAGCAGCTTGCGTCCCAACGTTTCGTGTCGGTTCGGTGGGACCAAGCCTTTGAGTCTCCGAGGTCGGCGACGCACTGTGACTACTTGAGGCCACGGGTGGTTGCGCGCCCGCCATCAAACTGATCGGAACTGCGATCGGCGTCCCAGCGGTCGGTGGCGCGCTTGGCAGTTCTGAAGGGGCCTGCGGCGCTTCAGTTGGTAAAGCAGATGCCAGATGCGCATCAGAAACAGCTGTCGCTAGGGGAGTTTCTTGTGGTTGCCGAGTCGACTGAGTGGCACCCTGAGCCAATTCGCTATCGCTGGTTCTGACTATCGATGCATCCTGTTCAAACCATTTATTGCGACGATCGCTGCGCCGGTCGTCATCCGTCTGATTCTTCGTTTCCGACACGCTATTTTGGTCCGCAATTTCACTTTGAATTGCCTGTGTCTTCTCCGGCTGAGGCTCCTCTTTCGTTTTCACCGTCGGCTCAGCGATGGGTTCGGCAGACGTTGACGTCGCAGCCTTAAAGTCGGCTGAGGCATTCTCCTTGCTTTGCCGACGAATCACTTCTCCCTCATCAGAATTCGCTGCTGCGATGGCGTTCGTCCTGACTTCCTGCCTGGAAGTCGGCTCTGCAGACGGGACTGCATCATTAACCGTGATCTCCACCCGTTCATCGCCGCGGACAGGGGCTTCTAATGATGCGGGCTGAATCGCTTCGTCAGCGACTTTGGGAAGATCGCAGAGCTTAACTTCCGGAGTCAGATTGGAAGGCTCACCGCTCGTGGCTTTACCACTTTCCTGCTCAAGCGCCTTCTGCTTTTCGATGGCGGCAGGGGGAATCAAGGACGCGGGCGAGTCCAAAGAAACTTTCTCGTCGGCTTCCTCGTCCACTGGGCGATCGCCCTTTTCGTCCTCGCATTCGCAAGTTGCGTCCTGCGGCTCGGTCGACGGCGGTTCAGCGGGCTCGTTGAGCTTTTCTGGGGGTTGCTGCACCGTGAAACTCATGTTCAAGAGTTGCTCGAACAGTGCGCTGTGTGTGTGAGCTTCATTTGCGGCGCGATTGCCAAAACCTTGTGAAGGTTGGATGCGCGTACGTTCAGAATGACTCACCGATACCGAACCGTCCATACTAACGTCCCCCCGGACAGTATGTGATTTGGACAAACTGCGCAGTGAACGTCGATCAGGGGCAAACTAGGAAGCAGGTGGATTACGTGCTTTCTCGATTAGTCCATTGGTCGGTTCGCCCTTGCGCAGCTCCCTGAGAATCTCGTAAAGCTTTTCCGATTCTTCGGGCGCTAGAAACTCTCCCAGGATCTTTTTCGATTTATCCGGAGGCATTCCTTTAACTATTGCGACCACATCTTGTAATTGACCATCTTTGATCAACTTGAGTAGCTGGTCTTTACACTGTTCCGGAGAAAGAGATTCAAGCGTTCGGCGCACATCCTGCAGGCTTGTCGCTTCCTGTCCTTTAGCTAGTTCATCGAGCTTCGAGTAGAACGCATCTTTGCGATTGTCGAAGTTCACGATCTCCACCTGAAGCTCACGTTGCTTTGCTTCCAATTGATCTTTAGCCAGCTTTATGGACCGCTCGCGCATATCCAGATTCAAACTCTTCTGAGCGCGCAAGTCTGTCACGTCTTCGTAGGTTGGCATCGGGCTTTCACGACCATTTTTGATCGCTTCTTCCAATCGTTTGCCAGTGATATCAATTCCATTGAGCAGTGCAAAGCCTTGCAGAACAGTGTCACCCGTTAGATTGCCACGATAGGCTGATAGCCCAAGCACGATGCACTGTGCCAGGATCGTGGCGACGCAGAACGCCCCGAAAAGGCGCAGCAACATTTTCATCTTAAAACTCCATGCGAGGGATCAAGCTTCATTTATCAAACGCTTCGACTTGATTGTCAGTCCCATACCGGAAACTGGACCACTGGTCCAGAGTATTCTGCTCGGCGGTCGCCTGTCCCTCATTCCATTCCGCACGCTGATGTTCTTCAAGTTTCTCTAGTGAACGTACCGCTTGCTCGCATTTCACCAGCCCTGCGCGGCGTCGTTGGCACTCTTGTTCCACCATCGATATCTGCTGCTGAAGCCCGGCCACCTGACCGTCGAGATACATCTGATAGCGCTGCGCATTAATCATCCGTTGAGGATCAATGGCGCCTTGATGCGCGACCACACGCAATTCGTTTTGACTGTCTCGCTCTGCTCGCAACTCGCTGACTTGATCCTCAAGAATCTGTTTTGCCTGCAAAGCTTGACGCAGCGACTCGGCCGCTTCGTCGCGTTCGCGCTCGCGCAGCCTTACGATACTCAACAAGCGGAATCGGAAAGACTTAGCCATATTGGAAACTTATGTTGCTTTTGGCGGAAGGGACGGACCGCAGGGGCGGAGCTATCGAGGCGGATTCTGAGTTCGCGCCGCCGGTGCCGCAGTTATGGGTCTTGCCGCTTGTGCGGCGCTAAGACTGTTTCCAAGCGAAGCCATAGCCGCCAAGTTCTTGAGCGCGCTTACCGAAGCTGACCAATCTGCTGACTGGCGACTAAGCTGCGACAGAAACTCATCGATCTGCGGTTTTAGCGCGATGGCGCGATCGACCAAGGGGCTCGAACCTTTTTGATAGGCACCGATGGTGATCAAGTCTTCGTTCTCTTGGTAGGCGGACAACATCGTACGAATCTGCGAAGCGCTGCGTTGGTGTTCATCGTCAACCAAGTGGCTTTGCAATCGACTGAGACTCGACAAGATATCGATCGCTGGATATCGTCCGCGGTGAGCGATCTTTCGCGACAACACAAAGTGACCGTCCAACAAACCGCGCAGTGTGTCGCTGATCGGTTCGTTGTTATCATCCCCCTCGACAAGCACCGTGTAGATGCCAGTGATGCTTCCACGTGTCGTCACACCTGAACGTTCCACTAAGCGAGGCAGCATCGAAAACACGCTGGGCGGAAACCCTCGCGTCGTAGGAGCTTCGCCAGCCGCCAAGCCGATCTCGCGTTGAGCCATCGCGAAACGAGTCACAGAATCCATCATCAACAGTACGTTCTTGCCACAGTTACGATAATATTCCGCGATCGCTGTACTCGTCATCGCCGCTTGCACGCGACGCAGCGCCGGTTGATCACTCGTGGCGACTACCGTGACACATTTCTTACGCGTCTCAGGCCCAAGTTCACGTTGCAAGTACTCCTGCACTTCACGCCCCCGCTCGCCGACCAACCCAATGACCACTACATCCGCGTCGGTCCCGCGAGCCATCATTCCGAGCAAGGTGCTTTTTCCTACGCCTGAGCCCGCGAAGATACCAATACGCTGTCCGCGACCGAGCGTCAGCATAGTATCGATAGCTCGAACTCCGGTTGATAGGATGTCGGTTATCGGTGGACGCTGCATCGCGTTGACTGGGTCGTTGTCGAGCGGCACTTTAGAAGTGGCTCTGATCGGTGCTAAATCATCGATAGGCTTACCAGCCGCATCGATGACGCGACCCATCAAGTCAGATCCCACTCCCACGTTGGCTGTCGCTTGGATCAAGTGAACAGAATCACCTGGTGTAATTCCTTCTGCGCCGTCAAGCACAGCCAGCAACGTCTTGCTTCCTTCGAACCCGATCACTTCCGCAGCAATAGATCCGCGGCCTCGACAACGAATCTCACATACGGCTCCCATAGGAACCGGCAGAGCCATTGCTTCGATGGAATTGCGACCAACCGACCAGATGGTACCCTGAATGTTACTGGGCATCGCTTTGCGGAGCGAACTGAGTAGCTGCTCGGCTTCGGGCAGTGTTGGAAAAGCAGTTGCGGCCACAATGAGATACTTATTATTGAAGTTGTTGAACGAGTCGTTCGAGCTGCGTCTCAAGCTGTTGATCAATCGAGCCGTGCATGGAGCGCACGATACATCCACCCTTGTTAATTTCAGGATCCGGAATGACTTCGATCTGTGCAGCTTGAGGAATCATTTTTGTAAGATTCTGTAAAAAGCGACCAGCTACTGCGAAGTCGTCGGGATTCACTAGCACACGCAGTTCCCTGGAGTCACGAAGAGCTACGATCGATTCTTCCAGCCAAACACGAAGTACCTCGTCGTTATCTTGCATCGCGCGCCGAACCAGTTTCTCCGCCATCTGAGCGGCTAATTGGACGGTGAGATTGCGCCACTGGGTGAGCCACTCAGTGGTTTCGCTGGCGAGCTTTTGAACGGTCGCTTCGCATGTCGAGACAGCCGTTTTGCAACGTTGGTCGCTGAGCTGCTGGGCCCGATGCTCAATCTGTTGCTCCATGTCGGCCTTGGCGCTAGCGATCCCCTTCTTATGTGCATCTTGCGCTATCGACTCTGCACCACGATTTGCTTGGTTGATAATCTCAGCGGCCTGCTGCTGAATTTCAGCCAAGTATGCCCGAGCGCGTTCTTGAACATCTTCCACGTTAAAGGCGACGAACTGAGTGTCCGATGCACCCTGGCTTATGCGATCACCCTTGAGGATAGTTGCCATCGATTTCGTCCTAAGCAGCGACGCGGAGTGATTGCGAATTCGTCGGACGTGGCTTCGACTTATGTGGCGAGGCTTGCGTGGCTGCTAATTCGGAAATGGTCCGTTGCGCTTCGTCGATATCTCTCAACTTCAATGGTCCGATTTGACTTAACCGACTAGCCAGCGCTTTTGCATCGGACTTGTTGAGCATCGAGTAAAATCGCTTCATGAAACTCGGCGTCGCGCCGGCCAGCGCTAGCAGTACCGTGTGCGAATTTGCGGCAGTCAGCACCTGCGCTAATTGCTGAGTCGACAATGACAAAATCTGTTCAAACTCAAGTTGAATCAGCGATCGATCGAAATCGCTAAGCGGCTTAGATTCATTCGGTTTTGGAAACGGCAGAATGTAGGCTTCATCCTCTTCGTTCGCTCGGGTCGGAGGTGCGAGCGCAACGCTTCTAGTTGAAAACGAAGCGTCTGCTGTTGTCACCACATGGGACCCAAGGGCGGCTTCAAGTCGAGTTGCTCGGTCGGTGATGAAGTCCGTGGGCTGCGGTGTAGCAACTTGTTTTTGTACCGCAGGTTCGGCCACCACTTCGTCGGCGGGATCCACCGCAATGTGCACAAACCGTGACCAAGTCTCTTGAAGTTCGGCCGGCGCCGCGGCTAGCAACGCCGCCACACGTCGAGTTCCCTTGGATTCACTACTGACTTGGAGTTCATAATCCTTCAAACGTTCACTCAGATGTTCTTCGATCGCTTGCATAGCTTCGGAATCGATGTCTTGCAAGTTCGCGATCGCTTGAAGTACTTCGCGATGCATCGAAGCGGGTAATTGCTGCAATAGCGCGACACCCGTGATGGGCGATAGCTGGTTGAGAACCACTGCGATCACTGTCGATCGTTCACTGCGCAGAAAGTGACTGAGCGCACGGATGTCCATGCGTGCCCAAGCGGCCTGCGCCGAGCTCGCAGAGTCTGCGAATCCGGATGAATCTATTTGTTCTGCATGCGAGTGGGCTGCGTGCGAGGCGTATTCGGAATGCTGAGCCAGGGGAGGCGATGATAGGTGCGAAACGAGTGGAGCCTGATATGCGGAACCGCTTGACGAAGTACCACCCGCGAAACCCGCATTCGATAGCGATGAAGATGCTCTGACTGTAGGCTGACTAGCGACAGCATTTACGTTCATCGCAGCCGACTGCTTGCTAGCCGTCGACTGAAACTCTGCCAAAATACGCTGCCGTTCTCGGGGGCTGACAGGCCCCAGATTCTGTAGTGCACTGCGGACTTGCTTGGCGACCTGCGTGGGCAGATGCAGCAACAACTGACGCGAGGTCGCTGAGTCGACGCTCGAGACGAGTACGGCGATACGGCGAATGTTGTCAGGAAGAGGTTCCGCAGTCGACATTGCTAGCGAGAATCCACGAAGCTGGGTTGGAAGAGTCGAGACGAGTAACGTTTAGCTATCCGACCCACCTTCTGTCGAGAGCGATCCCGTCGAATTGCGCTCCTAACTTTAATAAAACCGGAAAAATTGATCGCTTTCCTTTCACTGCACCAGCGACCCCGGCAGACAGAAGAGCAATTGGCACGCTGCTTGCAAAATTGAGTCCGTCGAAATCTGCAGTTCTGTCAGTTTGACAGCGAGCGGAAACGTTACCAAGTTTCATTTCTGTTCAAGCCAAAGGATCTAAAATGTCACGCTACGAAAATCGAAACGGTGGGGCTTTGGAAGAGATTTCTTCTGACATGGAGCGGATGTTTGATTCGTTGCTGGGTCGCACTGTGGGTAACATTATGCGAAGCAACAACGCGGAAAAATTTGCTCCAACACTCGATATCGTCGAGTCACCGGAGGCCTATGCTATTCACGTAGATCTACCGGGCGTCCAGCCTCAGGATGTCAAAGTGGAGATGCTCGAAGGTCGCTTGGTGATTTCCGGTAAACGCATTACGGGCACCGATCAGAAAGATCGAAACTATCATCGCATCGAACGCGCGGGCGGGATGTTTAGTCGAGTGATCGGATTGCCAAGCGAAGTTGACGACGAAAAGATCGACGCCAGTTACGAGCACGGTGTGCTGACCGTAGTCTTGCCGAAAGCCGTCAAGCAACAACCTCGCAAAATCGAGATCCGAACCACTCAGTCCTCTAGCCCAGCTCATCAAAGCTAATTGAAGTTGCGATGGTTCTGACAAGAAACGGCGGGCATCGCGTCCGCCGTTCACTTTGGGCGCGTGTTACCCTTTAAAGCACCACGTGGTCCTTCGCGCCCATTCGCATTTTTGCATAGTGCGCCAGAATGGTGAGAGAACCTGTGTTTTGAGAGGACTCTTCTACAAGGCGCGAATCAAGTTGCCGGAACTTCGTGAACGACTAAAAGGTTGTGCGTGTTTTCGAGAACCCCCGTACCTGTAACGTAAACGACTCGATCGCCAGCTACAAGCAAACCGCGCTCGCGACCCCATTTTGAAACGTTATCGAACAGCTCTTGCGGATTGTCGAGGTTTTCGACTTCGTGAGGCATGATCCCCCATAACAAGCACATGCGACGGAGCGTGCCGGGAGAATTGCTGACGCCGAGTGTAGGAATATAATTGCGCTGTTTTGACTTTACCCACGCCGTTCCACCAGTTCGACTAGCAACCACAACCAGTTTTGCGTTGATGGCCTCTGCAATACTGGCAGCACTGTACGTCACGGCGGAGGTGATCGGGTGAACCAAGTCGACATGGCGAGCGCGCCCGCTACTCGGCTGATCCTTCAACATCTGCTCGGTAAATAGCATGATGCGGTTCATGGTATCCACAGCCAGGACGGGAAATTGACCGATAGCTGTTTCGCCGCTGAGCATACAGGCGTCAGCGCCGTCCAAAATGGCATTGGCCACGTCGCTCGCCTCAGCCCGGGTGGGGCGGCGATTGGAGTGCATGCTTTCAAGCATTTGAGTTGCCACAATCACCGGCTTCATCTTTTCACGGCAGACCTGGATAATCCGCTTCTGGGCGACAGGCGTTTCGGCCACATCGATCTCGACTCCCAAGTCACCTCGGGCAACCATAATCCCATCCGCTGCATCGATGATCGATTCCAGTTGCTGAAGCGCTTCGCGCTTTTCGATTTTAGCAATCACCATCGCATTCGATTCGAGACTGGTCAGCAAGTTTTTCAATGATGAAACGTCCTGGGCAGTTCTTACGAAGCTGAGGCTAACGAAATCGATATCGTTTTTTGCGGCCCACATTGCATTCTCAACATCCTCAGGACGCATGGCTGAAACACTCAGCGAGACGCCCGGCAAATTGATGCCTTGACGACTGCGAATGGTCCCGGCGGTAAGTACCTTGCAAGTTATGATTTCCTTGGTGCGCGAAGTGACTTGCAATGTAATGGTTCCATCTGCCAGCATGATATGATTGCCGACAGCGATCTCATCGATCAGCCGCGCATAGTTACTGCACAGTTGATGAGGGTCAGTAGATGTCTCGCCGCGAACCACCGTCAACTCCATACCGGCTTCCACTTCCAGCGGATCTTGCATCAATTGCCCGAGCCGAATCTTAGGGCCCGCCAAATCGAGTAATACCGCCACAGGGAATCCTGTCGTGGCGCGCACTTTTCGAATCGTTTCCATAACGCGTTCGAAGTCTGCAATTTTACCGTGAGCTGTGTTGATACGAAAAACGTCGACGCCGTGATTGACCAGTTCGGTCATTGTCGCTTCGTCCTGACAAGCCGGTCCGACGGTAGCAACAATTTTCGAACGTGCTTCATTAAGATTGGGTCGAACCTGGCTCATATCAATTGTGCTTTCTATCGACGACGGTGGGCTGACTAAACGTTCGCTGTTGCCAAGCGATGTTAACGGTGAGCCCAAAGAGACGCAACCATACACGTTTGCAACCGTGCAGGCCCCCTACAAGCTCGAAGCGCCAGCGAGTGAATCCCTCCGCGCCCTTACAAGCTCGAAGCGCCAGCGAGTGAATCCCTCCGCGCCCTTACAAGCTCGAAGCGCCAGCGAGTGAATCCCTTCGCGCCCTTACAAGCTCGAAGCGCCAGCGAGTGAATCCCTCCG
>JANPLP010000122.1:0-3534 GCA_031426595.1 Planctomycetia bacterium
GTCCCGGCATCACCGCTTTGCAACAACACATGCGATTCGACATCGCGATCGCGGTACAGCAAATTGCGAACAAACTGATACTCGCGCGTCGGACCACCTGCAAAAACCAAGACTCGATTTTTGCGCTCGATCACTTCTACGATTGCCTTCGCCGAATTATCACGCTCGTCCGCATCACCTTCCAACGGAATGATCTTTACAAAATACTGCCACTTCCCGACCGCTTTCGGCGCGAGTTCGAATCGCGCTGTCGCTACCGATTCTTGCTCAGCCAAAAAAACTTCCTGCTCGTTTTCAATTGACAAAGTCCCTGCATCCGCGCCTTCGGGACCAGCCAGCACTTGGATGGTTGCTGTTTTTCCGGCAAAGCCGCTTGAACCGATAATTGCCGATAGCGAGAACTTATCCCCAGGGTACAAACGTTGTGGTACATCCAATTCCAATAGTCGCAAGTTGGGTGGACTACGCTCGGATCCCAGCCCCACAACATACAACGGCACTCGAGCAATCTTTGCACTCGCAATCACCGACTTTGGATCAAGCCCCGCGTTGCTGCGCCCATCGGTCAAAATGATCACCCCAGCCAGCGGGTTGCCCAGCTCGCGATCCAATACAGATTTAATCGCATCGCCCATCCGCGTTTCAATTCCAGTTGGCTGGAGCGCAGTTGCCCAATCTTCCGGCACACTCAATTTCTTCAACGCATCGGCTTCAGTTTCGTCTTTCGCAGATAGTTCCAGTTGCACATCATTCAACGGAGGCAAATCCGAACCCAGCAGCGCTGCCAGCGGATATCGAGTCGTGGGAACAATCGCGCGCGCCGCAAGAACAAGGGCCACCAGCGCCAACGAGGAACCGATGAGCAACATCCAACCACCAGTCACCGAGTTCTTTGCACCGATCGTCTGATTACCCAACGAAATTAACACCAGCAGCAGCGCGACCGCACCCAAGCCGATCGCTAAGTACATGAATTGGCGGCCACTCAACAGGGTTGCTGCATCCGCGTCTTGTATCTCAGCGGCCGCTTCTGCTGCATCGGCCTTTGCAATCGCTGCTACCGGTGTAGGTCTTGCCGCTTGATCAAACCGATACACAGTCAGCTCATGTTGGGTCGCAAGCTGCTGCAGAAAATCGGACTGCTCCAACAACCTCGCAACACTCTCCGCTCGCGTGCTGTCACTCACCACGCCACTATCCGATGGCTCGGCTGGCAACGTCATGCTCAACGAAGTATCAACCAGCACTGCCACGCGCGAGTCGCGAACAACTCGCTGTTCTGTCCGCCGGTCAAACTGAAAAAAGTACAGCAAAATACCGGCTAATGCAGCAACTCTCAGCAGCATCAACGCCCAGCCCACCGGCCGCTGTTGCTCCACAGCATCTCGCCGATACCACAGCACGACGTAAGTCAACACAAACAACGTCACACAACCCAGCAAGGCCCAATGCCACCACTGGTCAAGCTCTTCAAACCGAGCCCACTGATAAGTGACTCGCGTTTGAGCCAAAAGATTTCCAAAACTCAACGAGAGCGTATTCATCGACCCACTCCCGCGGCCAACCGCTGCGGATGAAAGCTGGCTGAATAGGCCAACGCCTGCTCGCCGAGTAGCAGGAGCGCTAACAATACCATCAACAAAGTACTTTGCGCCGCATCTTGAGAACTAAGTCCTAAATCGCTTAGCGAATCCGCTGTCCGCACTTTCACTGGTAGCTTCTGCTCCAACTCGTTATCACCGACGCGAGTCAAATCTCCTTCCGCAGCCGAAACGTTATGCGCCGCGTTGTTCACGAGATAGTCACCGTTCGCACTTACCATCCAAGTTTCAAACAGCCCCGGCCGTAACAAGTCATCGATCAAATCACGGTCTCCCTGGTCGAGCCCCACCGATAACCGCACTCGAGAAACCTCTCCCGAAGCATTGGTCTGCACTTTGGGTTGCAATCGCAAACGCGATCCCGAATCGCGAGGCGGAATCAGGACCTCTGCTTCTGGCAAAACCACTTGCCCCGTCACCACCATCTCTAAATCACTACCAACATTGACGCTCGTCGCTGTGTGCTGGAAGCTTCCCAAGTAGCCCATTGATCGCAGTGCGAACACCACGAAAGTTGGGTCTGTCGACCAGTTACTCCACGCACTGCTCAGCCCCGTAAGCAACGTCACCACATGCCCTTCACCAAAAACAGTGTCCATAATCAGCGGTCGTTTGCCGGGCCCACTCGCTACCAGCTCGGTTCCTTGCGGCGGAAAATCTTTGTCATCTACCGTCAGCAATTGTCGAATGCGAGTCAAAAAAAACGGCGAACTACTCAGCTTGGTCATGGGCATCAAAATGGGATGGTCCGTAGCAACAACTTGAGGCGGCCCTTCACCTACCGGTTGATCCACCTCGGTGATTCCAGTGATGGCAACCGGTATCAATCCATTCCCGCTACGGTGCAGTTGCTCGTTCATAGTATTGATGTTGGTGTTAGGTCCCGCACAAATGAAGACGCCACCACCTGCCCGGCAGTATTGTTCTAGTTTGTCGATGGCCTGCACGTCCAAACGCGGTACATCCAGCAAGGCAACCGCATTCCAAGTCGCTAACTGCTCTGCCGAAACATCTCGCAAATACGATGAGTCAACGGTCTCCAGTGCCATCCCCGTCGCTAGTTTCACGTCGGGATTCAAGGCTGTCTTAAAATAGAATGCATTCAATTGCTCGATGGCTCCATCGACCAACAACCCTCGCTGCGATTGCTGGATATCGATCACGCATAAGCGACGATTGTCGATCGAAAGAGAATCGTCGGGTAATGCAATTTCGACCACGTGCTGACCCGGCAATCCGAAGAGCACTTGCACTTGCCGAGTTACCGTTTCTCCCGCAGCAATCTGCTCAATAACGATCGAGGGCAAATCTTCGCTTTGACCCGAGTAAGCCAATTCGGCCTGGGGTCGCGTGACACCATCTGCATAGCTGATCGTGCGCACTTTAACGACCACATTGCGAGCCGCCTGAACCGATTGATTGCGAACCTGAAAACGGACGATCAGCGGAACACCAGCCGCCCAAACTTCCTGCTCCGGTTCGACCATGGCTACCGACATATTACTGGACGCATCGCGTGCACAATCGATCAACTGCACACGGGCGCCACCCGTAGTCAGTTGCTGGAGCTTGAGTCGCAACGCTTCGGGCTCTCCCCATTCGTTGCGCCGCAAATCGCTCAACAAATAAACTTCCGCTTGCTCGCCTGTCCCTTCAGTGATCATCGGACTAATCAATTCTAATGCCGCTTCTGGATTCAATTGCAGCGAGGTCGGTTGCGTAGCGCTCAGTCGATCGAGCAATCGAGTCGGATCACGCGGAATCGACTGCGCAATCAAATCCGCCGCCGCATCCACTCTGGCCTCGTCCGTGTTCTTCGACGCCAGCATCGCTCGGCTCCAGCGTACGAGCGTTAATTGGTGCTGACCGGGTTGATTCGCAATGGAACGCACTAACCCATTGAGCGCTTTCAGCCCGCGGTTGTAGCAGGTTT
>JANPLP010000123.1:0-4953 GCA_031426595.1 Planctomycetia bacterium
CCAATTCTCTACTAAGAAGGCGATCGAAAAAGGGGCAGGAACTCCCAAAGTTTGGGGAAACTTTCAAGATCAAACGGCGTTGCAGATTCCTAAACCTTTTCTAAAAACAGCTTTTAGCTCTGCTTAGATCCGAATAGGGACCGGGACGAGTATCTTAGCGATCCTTCAGAGACTTAACAGCTTGCCTTGCCCGAATCAGAAATTCTGCTTTCGATTCACCTGTTGCCAGATAGATCGGCTTACCAATCGTAATTGAACTAAGCAGCGGAACTGGCAAAACTTCGCCCCTCGGCAGAATCCGGTTGAGATTTTCCATGTAGACTGGCACAAGTTCTAAATCGGGGCGTTTTTTTGCAAGATAATACAAGCCGCTTTTGAAATCGCTCATTTCGCAATCGGCTGACCGTCCTCCTTCCGGAAATACAATCAAGGAATGGATGTCACCGATCTCGCGAATCATCAACTCCACAGGGCTTTGGTGAACTTTTATCTCTTTCCGGTCGATCAATAATGCATTAAATGACTTCGCGAGATAACGATGAAACGCCGATGCCCCCCAATAGTCGAGCGCTGCAACGGGGCGGGTCAAAGCTCGAATCTCGCGAGGGAGAGAAGACCAAAGCACAACTGCATCGAGATGACTTGTGTGGTTCGCAAAATAGACTCGTTGACAGGTGTCTGGCTGGCATTCAATCCATCGGACAGTGTATCCGCTAACGAGCCTGGCAACGGTCGCAATGGTTGCGCCTGTCAGCCGGCACAACATCGACGGAGCGGCAGTTTTAGCGGGCAGAGAAACCTGCCGTCGATTCCAGCTTTCGATCGCAGTCAATTCGTTAAACCTTCACGTCATCTCGCGAAGCATACGTTCCAAACGCTTTACTTGAACAAGGACTGTATCCAAATCGGGGTAGATCGACAATGCCTCGCGAAACGCTGCAAGAGCTTCGTGCGGTTCGTCCTGCTCTAACAGACATTGACCCAAACCAACATGTGCCATGTAGCTGAACGGATTCAAGCGAAGGCACTGGCGGCAGTCTGAAATCGCCTCGAATATGTTCCCTAAATTGAAGTGCACCAAGGCGCGTCGACAATATCCTTCTGGTAAATCAGGATAGGTCTCGATCAGATCGTCGGCGACTGCTCTGGCCTGTTCCATTCGATTTGCTTCGATGTGGACCAGGAGCTTTTCAAGTTGTATTCGAGCTCTCGGCTCGGCGACTCGCAGCCAAATACTTTTGATTGCATCGTCAGTAACCAGTCGAACTCGCCGGTCCCGGTCTGCCAACAATGGACCGAGCTCACTGATTTCGCTCAAGTCACCAAGCATACCGATGGCTAAAACCGCTGCTCGTCGAACGAGTGCGTCAGAAGCATCTGCAAGCCGCAAAAGTGTTTCAAGTGAATATTTACTCGAAATCGCTCGGATAAACTGAGCCGTATCTTCGTCGGTAAGATAGTTTTGATACGTTCGAATCAAGCTTGGGAAGCGAGCAGCTTTTTGGTCCATGGTACTATATACTCGTGTTGTGAATGCAGGGCCTGCTGCCCCCTCAAACTGCAGATGCTTCCTTTACGATGGTTCTAGTGTAATTGCATTGCGAGATAACGACAATGTATCTGCGAAATCGATTCCGTAGTTCTAGCCATTTAAAGATGACGATGCTACACCGGGCGATTGTACCACTGTTTCAAGTTTTTCTAATTTTTTTCCCGTTTTTTGCTTTGCAAGCTTTCGTTCAGGCCGACCTCGAACCACACCCGTATGAAAACAATCGTTTTCTAAATGCCTACGCGACACTTCAGCAACCCTCCGCACAAGTCTTCGAGAATATCTCGCTGCGCGATGCGTTGAAGAATATCCAGTCTTCTTCTGGCGTTACCATTTGGCTTGATCGACGGATCGATGGCGAGCAACTCATTCAAGTAAACCCGGGCAAGCGTTCTCATTTCGAGTGCCTAACCAAATTATGCCAACAAACAGATACCGAAACTGCCTGGTTGGAAAACATTCTCTATATTGCCCCAACGCACCAATCCGCCAAGATTGAAAACGCTTTCTGGGAGCTGTTTACTCATCGAGGCAATGATTACTGGAGGAAACAGGGGAAAACCATCATGTGGGGTGACCCCACCGAAGTCCACTGGATCCTGGAAAAAGGCGTGCGTTCCGTACCTTTTAAGCTTCAGGGGCTCGAGTCATTAGAACACGATATTTGGTCAAAGGCCTCGATCCCCGAAACCTCGATTGCCGCTCAATGGTCATGCCTGTTGGCGGGATTTGGCCGCACCATCAAGTTAGATGAACAACAACGTTGGAATGTTGTCGAGCTACCTGCGGAAAGCAATGTCGCTTTCATGTACGTCAAACAGCTCGGCAAAATAGGCCCGACGCGGCTTGAAGAATGGCGGTTAAAATGGCCGGCTGCAAAAGTTGCCAAACAACGCAATGGATCGATGTCGATTACGGCTCCCGTCGCGGCCCATCGCGACTTGATGGCCGCGACCATCAAGATCAAGGTGGCTCCATCCGACCTTGGTGGCTCTTGGTCACTGGAGTACAAGGGGGAACTCGGGAGTCTTCTTAAGACGCTTTCAATACAGCTTGACTTGAAAATTATCCCGTCTCCACTGCCCAAGGCACTTGCTGCGAAACAAATCGAAATCAAGGTCAAGGAAGCGTCGATCGATAATTTGCTGCAAGAGGTAACGAAGCAATCGGGTATTCCCTGCACGCGACAAGGGAACAAGGTGACTTTACAGATTCCATGATCAAGGTGCGTTTGCGTGTTACTGCTTTGTCGACTCAACGCAAAGCCTCTGGCGAAGCATCTTGTAAGTGAATCTCACTTGTTGTTGACTGGCCATCAATGATCTTATCTGCCTCGTATGTAAAACTCTCACGAAACACTTCTCGGCCGTTCTTGCTAGCGATGCGTACCAGATCAAATGTAGCATGGTGCGGTACCTCAAAGACACATTCGATAGAACGTTTGCCACCTAACGGTACTCGCAACTCCATCTTACCGCTTGCTACGGTTTTGCCGACCGCCTTCAATTCAATTTCCACGTCGACTTTTTCGTCACTGAACTCGTCGTTGAAGAGGCAGAGCGTGCGGTTGACTAATGCACCAGCGTGTAGAACAGGAAGTTTGCCGTCGCGGTGCGGTACAATGCCTAATTCGTCGTACTCACGATCGAAAACAGCTACAGGCGAAAAACCATTTCGAACGAGTGACGCGCGTTTTGAGTCGAGTTCGTGATGCGCCCAAAGAAATATCTTCGAGCGCACATCGGTCAGCCCGATCTCGCGCACACCGCGGATCCAGACACCCTGCCACCATTTGTGCTCTTCCTGAAGAGCATCGCGCCGTTGCGGGCTCCAATCTTTTGGACCAGCGCCCGTCCGCGTCTGGAAAAATTCGACGTATAGTTACGACGCGAACGCACCCAGGGACCAAGCCATTGCTTGGTATTCTCGACATAGATACGCCGTTTGGCCTGCGGCATCGGGTTCAATATTGGGTTGGGTTGACCATAGATAGCCGTCTCCGCCATCAACAGAACGCCCATCTCATCCGCTAATTCGTAAGCAAATCGTGGAGCCGGAGTCATATGCCAACGGAGATACGACAGATTCAATGACTTGAACCCCGCATATCGGGTGCATTCGGAGTGCGACCGGAATCACGTGTCCGACCCTTTGCAAACGGACCTGCGGGCGCCTTGCCCATCTTGCGAAATTCTTCACCGGAGTTTAACTCTGCCGCCAGACCGGTTTTCCGTTGGCACCTCCACAAGCAAGGTCGTGTGCATCCAAGCGAGCCAGTTGCCATCGTTACGGTAATAGCTGTGGCCGCCTGTACTGCCAAAGACGTCCACAAGAGCGCCTGCTCTCCAGGGATCGTTTCCGACTGCTGGCAGGCTGCTGAGCGGTTCATCTTTCTTCGCACCATGGCACGAGATCAAATGATCAGGGTCGGCCGAGCGGATAATACTGATTCGCCATTTTAAAAGTTCGTGGGCGTTCTCAATGCGATATTTGACCCAATCGATAGCATCGGGAAACGGTCCAAGGTTGTCAGTCGGTTTTACCTGCTCCCATCGGGTGAAACTGTAGCGACGCCAGACTTTGTTAAGTGTGTCCAAATCGCCGTACTTTTTCATCAGCCAACGTCGAAATCCAGCCAGGCTCTGCGGACACCGGCAGTTCAAAACCAATTCCGGTGTGAAGCCTTCGTTCTGGACGTCCTAAGCTCCCATCGCAGGATGTCCGCGATATCGACTCGCCAGTTCGTGCAGAAATTTCCCCGCGAGATCACGGGATTCCGGATTATCCAAACACACGCCATGTCGCCCACCCATCGAGGAACTCCCATCCATCATTGCCTCCATGGTCTGGCCATCTGACGTGACATGAAGCAAATGCCTAAACTGATCGTAAACCCAGGCCGGCGCGCTTTCGATTACTTCCCCCACCACGACTTTAATGCCGTTCTGTGCCGCGAGGTCAAAGTGTCGGTCGTAGTCCGCCCAGTCTTACTTGCCGGGTGAAATCTCGATCGACGACCATGGGAACCAATGACGAAACGCGTTCATCCCATCGGCGGCCGCTTGCTTGTAATCTCGAGGCCAGTCCTCCGACGGAGGACCTGATTTTCGAAAATAGACGGCGCCACTCGGGATTTTGGGGAGCGCCATCCACGGGTCACTGCCCGGAGTATCCGCAACAGCAGGCTGTGTCAGTAATAGTGCGAAGTAGGCACTGCAACCTAATGCATATTGCATTTTAGAACTCCAACGTGGTCGACGAAGGCTCAAGAAAATTGCGGCAAACTAGTCGACTGACTCGACGCAAACGCACTGACGTCAAGACCGTGCTGACGGAGCATGGCGACATAGAGATCGCAAAGTGGTCGATTGTTTTTAGAGTCATAGGCAAGATATTGCCCA
>JANPLP010000124.1:0-3760 GCA_031426595.1 Planctomycetia bacterium
CAGCTCGCCGACTGTTGCCTGAGCCTTCTCTTGGCTATTCCAAAAATCGGGGGCCGCCATCTGGCTTTCGATGGTCGTTATCTGCGCAAGCTTTTTATCGTAGTCAAAGACTGTCCCGAAGTTGCGTAAGTCGTTGGCGGATCTGCATTGCTCGATCCTCCAATTCATTTTCGCTCATCGGGACACCTCGCTGATCTTGTTAGTAGAAATGGGCTGAGAACAAAGTACGCTCCCGCACCAGGGCACGAATTGTAACCGCGGCTTTCAGTCCTTAGAATCCCCAGGCCACGATTCGAAGGTCTCTCATCCGAAATTTCCTGGTGGTAGTGCAGCCAGTGTCCTAACTTTTTCGCGTCGCAGATTTTCGAATTCACCCTGGGCATACCCGCACAGTACTTCAACTATTAACTGCGCTTTCTCGACCAGCGAATCTAACTGCACACTCTCGAATTCGCTGTGCAGACCATCGCCGCGCGGCCCAAGCGTGTCGATATTCGGAAGTCCAGCCGCTGCCAGTTTGTTGCCATCGCAAACGCCTCCCGTGTATCGCCAGCTCACCGAAGGCAGACCCAACTTCATCGAGCAAACACTAATCGCTTGCATCAATTCCTGCTGCGCCGCATCAATGCGCTTCGGAGGGGATGTAAAGCCACCTGTTACATGGCAATCAAATCCCTCACGTTCTGACGTCCGGCGCGCAATCGCCTGCAATTGCTGCTGGAACCACATCGCGGATTCGCTATCGGCAACACGAACATTGACACGAGCCATCGCTCGATCCGGCACGACATTCACAGGGCCGCCACCACTTAGGTAGCCAACATTAATGGTCGTATCCTCGCGTTGACCATTCAACTGGTCCAGTGCCGCCACAATGCGGCTGAGTTCAGCGACCGCATTGCGACCGAGCTGAAAGTTTCGACCCGCATGGGCCGCTTTGCCATGTACCAGCACACTGAACGTGCCTGAACCTTTTCGCTCTGAAATCAGCTCACCGGTAGGCAACGCGGGTTCGAAAAGCAGGCCAAAATCATATTGCGGAGCAAGTTCCTGCATCAAAGCCAGGGAGCTGTGCGAACCCACCTCTTCATCCGGATTCAGTAACACCGTCCAGCCAAGGTCGCTCGCTAATTCAAACTTCAGTAATGCTTGCAGTGCAGAGCGCAGCACCACGATTCCACCCTTGGCATCCGCCACACCAGGCCCTTGAAGCAAAGTCGACGAGAGCCGCTGACATTGCTGGAATGGGTGCTCTACACCATAAACGGTGTCGTAATGGATCATCAGCAACACACGTCGAGATGCATCGGGTTTAAAGTCCCATCGCAGCGCGGGCGCCGTCTCAACAGATTTAACTTGACCCGCGTCGTCAATCGATTCGTAAGCAGGCAGGGAGATGCGTTGGAAAGTGGCCGGAGACAAATCGGCCCATTCGCTTAACCAGTCCGCAACTCGAATCAGTCCCGGTAAGTGGTGCGAGCCCGAATTCTGGTCACAGAGTGTGATTAAGTCTGCCACCAGCTCATCAGATTGCGATTCAAGCCAGCTTTGAGCGAGTCGCTTGTTCAAGTTGCTCGAACTCCATGAAATGTTGATCTGCCAAACTTTGATCTGCAAGTTTCAACCAGCAAACTGTACACTCGCCGGCTTAATTCAAAGCCTTCAAGTATGTCCATGCGACAGCCATTCGTTTTCAGGATCTGCTTGGTAATCCGCTTGGTAATCGAAAACTGAATACTGGCCCCGTCAAGTTGATCACCGTCCAGGGCGCCTGTTCACACCGCTCAATGTCGATCAAGTATACCAACTCACCTTCAGCGGGAAGTTTTCGAGCAACGACCAGCCCGTTGAAAAACGATCGATAGGCGCAGCGCAAGCTGCTCGATTTCGGTTGGTAAGACGAAGCTCAGTTGAGGCAACACCGGGCGTCGCACCGGACTGCTCGCAATGCTCTACTTGAAGAATTCATCGAAACGATCCACTTCTGGCCACTTTTCGACCGCTTCGGCAGCACGATTTAACTTCACATCGATGTCGCGGCCAAGGTGAGTCGAAGTTGGGCTGGCGCGGCTGTTCAGTAAAGCGACCAAGTTGCGACCATCGTGACGACGAATGAGTATCGTCGCAGTGCCATCCAATGAACCTGTGTGCCAATGATTGGCGCCTCGCTTCACGTCGCGATTCATCCAGCCCAATGAGTAGTAGGTGTCTTTGGGTTTTCCATCTTCTGCGAACCCCGCTAACCCGGGCGGCCTGGCATGCATCCGCGTCCAACTATCCCGGTTTAGCAGTGTGCATTTCTCCGGAGATTCCAAGGCCGCGGCGATTCGCGCGAGATCTACTGCGGAGGCCAGCCAGCCGCCATGCGCATCCATCGCTTCCAAATGCCACGCGCCGTAGGGCCACAAGGTGCGCGCGCCCAGATCCGTTTCGAAAGCTGACTTGCCATACCCAGGTTGATAATAACGGACCTCCTTGGCAGCGCGACCCTCGATTCGAGTAGCACCGATTTTCATGTCAGTGATACCGAGCGGCTTGAGGACAGAATCTTGCACACAGGTCTCATAAGGCTGCCCGACTATCTTCTCAATGATACGACCCAGCAAACAGTATCCAAAATTAGAGTAGGCATAGCGCTCGCCGGGCGCGAAATCGAGAGGTTGCTTTAACATGCGGCGAATAATGTCTTCTGGCTTGGCAGGCGCAGTAACTTTCATTTCACGTGCAAATCGGACCGATTGGAACATCGCATCAAAAGATTTGTCGCGATCCCACCCCCCGCGATGCTGTAGGAGGTGTTCGATCGTTATGGCTCGCAATCGCTCGTCAAATTCAGCGCCTGCTGCCGCAATGTCGGCTTGGTAATCAAGGACTTCGAAGACCTTGTCATCAAGAGCAAGTTTCCCTTGTTCGACCAATTGCATGATGGCGATCGCTGTGATGGGTTTCGAGATGCTTGCGATGCGAAATAAACTGTCAGGTTCAACTCGCGTGCCTGATTCAAGATCCGCATAGCCATAACCTCGCGCGAAAACCAATTTCCCCTGATCTGTGACCGCGATCGCGGCTCCTGGGATCTTATGTTCCTTTAGGAATTCATGCATCATCGCATCAAAGCTTGCAAGTCCGCTTGTTCGTTCGCCGCTGCTAACATTCTCTGGTGCAAGTTGGTGATCGTAACCTGGACCGCGAAGCACACGACCTGGTCGAAGTCCGGTGTACTTACCCTCTTCCAGAACAATCCGACCGTTGACAATAACAAACTGCATTCCTTCAGAAGGAGCATCCGGTTTATTGAAGGTTGTATTGTCGCGGGTTTTATCGAAATCGAAGACGATAATGTCGGCTGCCAAACCGACGGCGATGCGACCTCTATCATGGACAAGAATATTGTTAGCTGCTGCAGCGCTTGCTTGAGCAACTGCGCGTTCGATCGTGATTGCACCCAGTTCGCGAACGTAGCGTGACAGGAGTCGCGGGAAAGCTCCATAGGCGCGGGGATGCGATGCAAAACTCTCACTGCCGGCTGGACCAACGTCTGTGCAGAACGAAACGAAGTCCTGTTGCATCGCCAAGATTTTGTTGGCTTCGCTCATGCTCTGGGGTAATGCAAAGGCGCGTGCCTTGACTAACTGAAAAAAGGTATCCCACGGATCTTCCTTGAATTCAGCGGCGATTTCCGTCACGCTGTTTCCGATGTAGGGGTCGTACTTCTTGTCAAGCGTCTTGCCAATGATGACACGGTTCCAATCGTAACCTA